>CAZEHU010000589.1:0-3007 GCA_964511605.1 uncultured Myxococcales bacterium | reverse complement strand
CGCCCAGCAGGCTCGCGTCGCCGAGGGCGCCAAGGCCCTCTTCGTGCTACCGGCCGGCGAGCATCCGGCCCGCCTGGTGGGCATCCGCTCCGGGCTGGCCTTTCGCCGGGCGCTCCAGCTCCGCGAGGGGGAGGTCTTGGAGTGGGCCGTGCGCCCCGACGCTGGCTGGATCGCCGTCGACAGCGAGATGGACGAGCCGCTGCGGCTCGACATCGACGGGAAGGCCTCCGGCCGGCTCGACGCCGGAGGCTTCCTGCGGGTGCCGGATCTGTCGCCGGGCAGCCACAGGCTCGTGGCCCGCGGTGAGCGCACGGGTCGCACCCTTGAGGCCCAGCGCATCGTCCCGCCCGGCGGCGAGGCCACCTGGTCGGTCCGCGTCGAGCCCTCCGAGCTCCTCGTCTTCGACTGGTCCGACGAGGCGATCCTGCTCGAGGTCGACGACCGGCCCTTCGGTCGCGTCGAGGCCGGCGGCCGCAAGCGCTTCGCCCACATCGAGGCCGGGGAGCATCGCTTCGTCGCGACAGCCGTCCGCTCTGGCTGGCGCTTCGAGACGACGATCACGGCCACCGCCGGAGCGCGGGAGATCATCAACGTCGAGCCGCCCTCGGGCCTGTTGCTCATCGACAACAACTCCGGCGAAGCCCAGGCGCTGATGGACGACGGCGAGGTCATCGCCACGGTGCCGGCCGGTGCGCTGGCGTCGCCGCTGTCCGTGCCTGCGGGCCTCCTGGACCTGATGGCCCAGGGCGCAGAGAGCCGGGCGACCATGCACTGGCGCCTCGAGGTGGCCCCCCACGCCGGCATCGAGCTGGTGATCCCCCCACCACGGGTGCGCCTGGTGGTGGTCAACCAGGGCAAGACGCGCCTGAGCGCCTTGGTCGGGGACCGGGAGGTGGGGATCGTGGATGCGGGCGCCAGCCTCGTGGTCGACGACCTGGATCCCGGCGAGGTGCGCCTCGAGGCCCGGCGTGACGATGGCACGCCGAGCCACAAAGAGAGGCGGCGGCTGACCCGCGGTCAGACCGAGACCTGGGTGCTCGCCGCCTCCGGCGGCTGAACCTCTCGCGGGCGTCTCGGTGAAAAAAGGCGGCCCCCGGCGGTTGACCGCCGCCGGCACGGGCCTACAGTCCGGCCCGCGACCCGGAGGCCCCAGCCTCCCCCCCAAGGCAGACGCCTCCCATGTCGGGAGGACGGCCCCCCGACCCGGAGGACCTCATGGGCAAGATCATCGGAATCGATCTCGGCACCACGAATTCGGTCGTGGCGATCATGGAGGGCGGCGAGCCCAAGGTCATTCAGAACCAGGAGGGCGCCCGGACGACCCCCTCGGTGGTGGCCTTCAACGCCTCCGGCGAGGTGCTCGTCGGTCAGATCGCCCGCCGCCAGGCCGTCACGAACCCCCAGCGTACGCTCTTCAGCGTCAAGCGCCTGATGGGCCATCGCTTCGAGGAGCTCGCCGGCGAGACGGAGCGGCTGCCCTACTCGGTGGTGAAGGCCACCAACGGCGACGCCCACATCCAGGTGGACGACAAGCGCTACTCGCCGCCGGAGATCAGCGCCAAGGTCCTCGGCAAGCTGAAGAAGGCCGCCGAGAAGTACCTCGGCGAGGCGGTCAGCGAGGCGGTGATCACGGTGCCGGCCTACTTCAACGACAGCCAGCGCCAGGCGACCCGCGACGCGGGCAAGATCGCCGGTCTCGACGTCAAACGCATCATCAACGAGCCCACCGCCGCGGCCCTCGCTTACGGCCTCGACAAGAAGGAGGGCGAGATCGTCGCGGTCTACGACTTCGGCGGCGGCACCTTCGACGTCTCGATCCTCGAGGTGGGCGACGGCCTCGTGGAGGTGAAGTCGACCGCGGGCGACAGCCACCTCGGCGGCGACGACGTCGATCACACCGTGCGCGACTGGCTCATCGACGAGTTCAGGAAGGACCAGGGCATCGATCTCTCGGGCGACAAGATGGCGCTCCAGCGCCTGCACGAGGCCGCCGAGAAGGCCAAGATCGAGCTCTCGAGCGCCACCGAGACCGAGATCAACCTCCCCTTCATCACGGCGGACGCCTCCGGGCCCAAGCACCTGGTGACGCGCCTGAGCCGCTCGAAGCTCGAGCAGCTCGCCGACGCGGTCTTCCAGCGCACCGTCGAGCCCTGCAAGCGTGCGCTCAAGGACGCGGGCGTGAAGGCCGGTGATATCGACGAGATCCTCCTCGTCGGCGGCTCCACTCGCATCCCCCGCGTACAGGCCCTGGTGCAGGACATCTTCGACAAGGAGCCGAACCACTCGGTGAACCCGGACGAGGTGGTGGCCCGCGGCGCGGCCGTCCAGGGCGGCGTGCTCTCCGGCGACGTGAAGGACGTGCTCCTCCTCGACGTCACGCCCCTGACCCTCGGCATCGAGACCCAGGGCGGCGTGATGACTCCCCTCATCGAGCGCAACACCACCGTGCCGACCCGGAAGAGCCAGATCTTCTCGACCGCCGCGGACAACCAGAGCGCCGTGACGGTGCACGTGCTCCAGGGCGAGCGGAAGATGGCCTCCGACTGCCGGACCCTCGGCCAGTTCAACCTGGACGGCATCCCGGCGGCCCCGCGTGGCGTGCCCCAGATCGAGGTCACCTTCGACATCGACGCCGACGGCATCGTGCACGTGTCCGCCAAGGACAAGGCCACCTCGAAGGAGCAGTCGGTGAAGATCAAGAGCTCGAGCGGGCTCTCCGACGCGGACATCGACCAGCTCGTGAAGGACGCCGAGGCCCATGCGGCCGACGACGCCGAGCGCGCCTCCCTCGTCGAGCTCAAGAACTCGGTCGACACCATGTCCTACCAGGTGGACAAGCAGCTCGGGGAGCTCGAGGGCAAGGTGGACGACGCGGAGATCGCGGGTGTGCGCGAGGCGGTCGCGGAGGCCAAGAAGGCCCTCGAGTCCGGCGATCGGTCCGAGCTCGAGGCGGCCAAGGCCACCCTCGAGGAGCGTGCCCACAAGCTGGCCGAGAAGGCCTACGCCC
>CAZEHU010000588.1:0-3009 GCA_964511605.1 uncultured Myxococcales bacterium | reverse complement strand
GGCGCCAGGTGGATCGAGGGACGACCGAGGGCATAGAAGTAGGTGATAAAGGACGACAGGTTGCTCAGCATCACGTCGCTGGCCAGCAGATCGGCCAGGTTGTCCGGGTGCTCGTCCTTGTGGCGGAGCTCCACCCGACCCGATGGGCGGGCCAGCGCCTCGATGGCCTCGAGCAGGGCCGGCTCGTACCGCTTGCGCTCATGCAAACACAGCAGGACCGACGCGCCGAGGGCCGAGAGCTCGCCCAAGAGCTCACCCAGGAGCTCGAGATCCTGGGCGATCCGCCGCGTAGGCCGCTCGAACCACCGCCGGAGGGCCTGCCCGCGCCGGGCCGGGCGCGCCAGCACCCCCCCGTAGTGCCACGTCAGCGAGAGCAGCACGTTCGGCCCCGCGTCGAGATCGAGCGCGTAGTGGGCGCCGAGGTCCTCTCGGCTGTAGGGAGGGGCGAGCAGGAGGTCGGTGAAGCACATGCCGACGATCCTGCAGCTCTCCGGGTTGAGGCCCCATCTGTCCACGCGCCAGCGTCGGTCGGGCTCGCCGTAGCACTGCGCCAGGAAGCGCGGGTTGGGACCCCTCGGATCCGCGCCGGTCAGGGAGGCCACCCTGTCCACGAAGTGCTCGACGTCCCGGGTGCCGCGGGCCTTCCACCCCAGCCCGTGCCACATATAGGCCAGGCGCGGAGCCGCTCCGGCCGGGGGCAGGTGGTTGTCGGCCACCACCACGTCCGCGCGAAAGCCGCGCCAGCGCTCCTCCGCTCCGGGGGCCTCGGGCCCGATGACCGGGCAGGACAGGGGCCGATGATGGGCGATGGGGGAGCGGAGGAAGGCCTCCGCGTTCTTGGCGACCACGAGGAGGCGGACGTCGTCGCACCTGTCGAGGTGCAGCGTGAGGGCGAGGATGTCCGTCTGCAGGTGGGTCGCCCAGATCAGGACCTTCACCGGATCCCCCGGACGCGGCGCCGGCCCATCTGGAGGGGGCTCGCCACTACGATTCCGCCTCGCCTCGAGGGTAGCCCCACTCGCTCATCAGATCCCGCTCGAGCTGCTCGGACAGGCGCTCGACATGCGGCCGGAAGATCCGCTGCAGGAAGGCCCGCGTGGCCGGATCCATCGGGGGGTTCTTCTTCCGCGGCCACATCGCGGTGAGCGCCTGGTCGAGGCGGCGGGGCCACTCGCTCCGCTGCAAGCGGACGCGCCTCGAGCTCGGATCGAAGCCCGGCGTGTTGGGGATTCGGCCCTTGTAGCTCTTGCGCACCACGGCCCCGAGCACAGCGTTCTTCGCGAGGGTCATCGGAAGCCACAGCGGAGGGCGCGAGGCGTTCACGTGGGTCGTGATGCCCTCGAGGGGCAGGGGCCCCACGCCCAGGAAGGCGCAGACCCCGTCGATGGTGCCCTGGGCGTCGCGGACGAGATCGTCGAAGAGCACCACGTGCAGATGGTCGGCCGCGTGGTGCTGGTGATATCGATCGAGCTGCTCGTCGTACTTGCCCTTGTCGAGGAGGGACAGGCCCTGGTGGACGATGGTCGACTCGAAGGTCGACGAGGTGCGGCCGGTGCGCACGCGGTGCCAGTAGTGGGAGTAGGCGCGGCGCACGGGGTCGCGGAGGATAGCGACGAGCTTCACGCCGGGCAGGAGCTGGGCGATGCGCTGAGGCGCCTTCCGTGAAGCCAGGTAGGTCGTCGAGTCCTCCCCGAGCAGGGCTCCCTCCGGCGCGTCCGCGAAGAGGCCGCGGTACCAGGGGAGGTACGAGTCGAGGTCGCCGTCCAGGTCGTGGAAGGTCCAGCCCTGGGGCGTCGGGATGAAGAAGTCCGAGTGCTGCTCGATGTCGTCGATGTCGAAGAAGAAGACCTCCCCTCGCGGCAGGAAGATGCGCGGGTGCTCGGCTAGGATCGCGTGCAGCGAGCTGGAGCCGCACTTCTGGGCCCCGATGATGAGGAAGTCCGGCAGGCCCTTCCGATCGATGCTGCGGGAGGGCAGGTTCATGGGCCGGGGGCCTCGGCGATGGTCGGTGCGCCGCCCTTCACGATGGACAAGAGCACCTCCTCGAGCCGCGCGTTCTGCTGGCGGGTGTCGTAGACCCGGGCGATGCGCTCCCGGGCGGCCGCGCCGATGCGGGCCCTCAGCGCGTCGTCGGCCAGGAGCGTGGAGAGACGCTCGGTCAGGGCGTCGACGTCCCGCTCCTCGACCAGGAAGCCGGTCTCTTCGTCGACGATGATCTCGGGGATGCCGCCGTGCCACGTGGCCACCGAGGGCAGCCCGGAGGCGCCGGCCTCCTTCAAAGCGATGACCCCGGACTCCCGATCGCCGGTGGCGGTGGTCACCGAGGGGGTCAGCATCACGCTGGCCTTGCGCATCTGGGAGCGGACCTCGGCCGGGGCCTGGAAGCCCAGGAAGTCCACGCGCCCGCCCAGACCCAGGCTCCGCGCCTGCCCCTCGAGGGGGCGGCGGAGGGGGCCATCGCCGATGATGATCAGGCGCGCGTCCGGGAAGGCCTGGGCGACCCGGGCGAAGCCGTCGAGGGCGTAGGTCACGCCCTTCTTCTCGACCAGTCGACCCACCATGAGGATGCGGGCCTCGGCCTCCCGTGCGGGGTCTGGATCGTCGGCGCGGAAGGACTCGGTGTCGACGCCCAGGTAGTGGATGTGGAGCTTCTCCTCCGGGGCGCCGAGGCCGAGCATCTTCTCCTTCAGCTCCGTCGAGGCGCATAGGAAGACGTCGGCGTACTCGTAGAGAGCGGGGGCGAGGCGCTGGTAGCGATGATAGCGCGCGGTCCACCGATTCTGCGGCTCCAGGCCGCCCACATCGTGGCCGTGGAGGGTCACGGCGAGGGGGATGCCGAGGGCCTTGGCGTGGGAGAGCACCATGGCCCCGTTCAGGCCGAAGTGGGCGTGCACGACCTTGCACTCCGCCTCCTCGAGGGCTCGGCGGATGCGCGGGGAGAAGCCGGTGTGGAAGTAGAGCGGCTCCTCGAGGCGGCCGAGCGCGACCACATCCTCGTAGGGGAAGCGG
>CAZEHU010000587.1:0-3019 GCA_964511605.1 uncultured Myxococcales bacterium | reverse complement strand
AGCGGCGGAGAGGGTGACCGTGCCCGGTGCGGCGCCCGAGGTGGCGATCACCCGCGCCTCGAACAGGGCGCCCGGCTTGTCTCGCGCCTCCACGAAGAGATCCGCGGGCACCTCTCCCGGGACCGCGGCGCGGGCGTCATCGAAGCTCTCGCTGTGGGCGCTCGACGTCGCGCTCTCCGAGCGGGGCAGGGTGAGGCCGAGGGTCGCGCGGCCGGGGATGCAGTTCTCGTCGCAGACGAGCCAGCTCACCTTGGCCGTGAGGCGCAGGGCCTCGCCACGCCAGCTCTCCGGGATCGTCGCCTCGGCCCCCAGGAGCACCTTGCCCTCGTAGCCGTAGTTCACCAGGCCGGTCTTGGTCTGAAAGCGGGACGGCGCCGGCCAGTAGAGCTCGGAGAAGGTGAGCGCGGCGTCCGACGCCAGGGCCACCTTGGTAGGCAGGCCCGTATCCGCCGGCTGGTACCAGTAGATGTGCCAGTGCTCGTCGGTCTCGAGCTCCACGCCGATCCGCAGGGTCTGGCCGGGCATCACTGCGCTATGGTCGGCCACCAGGGTGGCCTTGCAGTGGGGCCTCGAGACCGAGGTGGGCGGCGCCGGGGGAGCCGGCGGCTCGATGGCGCGCGCGGGGCCACCGAGCAGCAGGGCGCCGAGCGTCATCGCCACGAGGGTGCGGTTGGGGAGCTTGGGAGCCGGGATCATCGTGCCCTCCCTTACGAGTCGCGGCCGGCGCAGGGTACGCATGCTCGAGGCCTCAGGCCAGAGGGCGCACGAGGCGCGGGTCCAACTCCGGCACCGGCGCGGGCCTTCCCCGGACCAGGTGATCGATCGCCTCGCCGAGGCCCTGGAGGCTGAGGGGGAACATCGGGAAGAGCCGGCCGATCAGCTCCACCGAGTAGCCTCGCCACCACCGATCCGGCATGGGGTTGAGCCAGACCGAGCGTGGGAAGCGGGTGCGAAGGCGATGCAGCCACACCGCCCCGGGGGTCTCGTTGCGGTGGAAGTAGTCGATGGCCCCGTAGCGAGAGGTCAGCTCGCTCGGGGCCATCGATGCGTCCCCCACGTAGATCACGAAGGTCTCTGGATCCCGATCCTCGAGCACCGCGCTCGTGGCGGTGCCCTCGCCGCTCCACGCGCTCGACCAGAGCTGCTCGTAGGGACAGTTGTGGAAGCAGAGGGCCTCGAAGCGGCGCCAGTGGTTCTGGGCGCTCGCCGCCGACAGGAGGCGCTCGGCCAGGTGGGCCCAGGGATCCATCGAGCCGCCCACGTCCAAGAGCAGGAGCACCTTGGCCTCGTTCCGGCGGGGCGGCCGGAAGACGAGCTCCAGCTCGCCGGCATTCCTCGAGGTGGCGTCGATGGACTCCTCTACGTCCAGCTCGGGCCGCCCGCCCTGCCGGGACAGGCGGCGCAGCTTGCGCAGGGCCACGGCGATGTCCCGGGTATCGAGGACCCGATCGGCACGGTAGTCCTTGAAGCGGCGCTTGGAGGCCACCTGGATCGCGGAGCGACCCCCACCTCCGCCGCCAACGCGGACGCCCGCAGGGTTGCGCCCCCCTTGACCGAAGGGGGAGGTGCCACCGGTCCCGATCCACCGGCTGCCCCCATCGTGGCGCTCGCTCTGCTCCTCGAGGCGCTCCTCGAAGAGCTCGCGCAGCCGGTCGAGCGGCAAGCGCTCGAGCGCCGCGAGCTGCTCCGGGCTGAGATCGGGCAGGGGCAGGGGATCCTCGAGCCAGTCGAGGAGCTCCTCGCAAAGGGGGGTCGGCAGCTCTCCGTCGGCGAAGATCGCGAGGAAGACCTGATCCCACGTGTCGTAGTCCGACTCGTGCTTGATCAGGAGCGCTCGGGCCACGTGATAGAAGTCGGTGAGATCGGGCCTCACCGCCCCCTCGTCCAGCGCCCGCATCAGCGCCATCCATTCGCTCGGCCCCACCTTCAGGCCCGCCTCGCGAAGGCCGTAGAAGAGCTCACCGAAGGGCAGGCTCTTCATCGCTTCTGCCAGCGCCTCGACTCGAGGGCCGCACGCATGTCCTGCTCTCGCTTGAGCAGGGTGCCGAGGTAGGGCAGGTTCGCGGCCTGGGCCGGATCGATGCCCGTGGAGATGAGGGCCCCGATCCAGTCGATGAGCTCGCTGGTGGAGGGGCGCTTGCGCAGCCCCTCGAGTCCGCGGAGGCGGTAGAAGGCGTCGAGGGCGCTCGAGATCAGGGACTCCTCGAGATCCGGGTGGTGGACCTCGACGATCCGCCCCATCAGCTCCCGATCCGGGAACGCGATGTAGTGGAAGACCGCGCGGCGCAGGAAAGCGTCGGGCAGCTCCTTCTCGTTGTTCGAGGTGATCACCACCACCGGGCGATGGCGGGCGGTGATCGTATCGCCCGTCTCACCGATGGTGAAGCTCATCGCATCGAGCTCGTGGAGCAGATCGTTGGGGAACTCCACGTCCGCTTTGTCGATCTCGTCGATGAGCAGCACCACCTGCTCCCCGGAGGCGAAGGCCTGCCCGAGGGGGCCGAGGTGGATGTACTGGCGAATGTCGGACACGTCCTTGTCCTCGAAGCGGCTGTCGTACAGCCGCTGGACCGTGTCGTAGACGTACAGACCTTCGCGAGCGCGGGTGGTCGACTTCACGTGCCAGGTGAGGAGCTCCATGCCGAGGCCATCGGCGATGGAGGCGGCGAGCAGCGTCTTGCCTGTACCGGGCTCGCCCTTGATGAGCAGCGGCCGCCCCAAGCTGCGTGCCACCGTGACGGTCCGCTGCAGATCCTCGGAGGCGATGTAGTCCTCGGTGCCGGTCCAGAGGCTCGGGCTCTCGCTCATGGCGGTGGTCTCCAAGGTGCAGGGGAGGAGGACATCTAGAGGTCGGGCGTCCGGGCGCGAGCGTAGGTCAGCCAGCTCCGCACCTCCCGGAGCGCGCGGGGCGTCCGAGCATCGCGCATGGCGTCCTCGAACCATCCCACGGCCTCCTTCCGCCTTCCAGCACGAGCGTAGAGCCGACCGACATCGTAGGCGGGCCACCAGCGGGTCGAGC
>CAZEHU010000586.1:0-3022 GCA_964511605.1 uncultured Myxococcales bacterium | reverse complement strand
GTGCGAAGGCGTCGACCACCTCGGACCACGAGCGGCGGCCGTCCAGCGCGCGCGCCAGCTCGATCGCCTCCCCCTCGAGGGGGGCCAGGTTCCGCCCCATGAGCCACGAGGCCGTCGAGGAGAAGACCGGCCTCTCCTCGTCGTAGGCCAGCCCCACCACCGGGGTGAGGCGCCGCGTCGCGTCGTCGATGATGCAGGTCTCCTCGAGCCGCCCGTTGAGGACTGGCACGACCCCCGGCTCGAGGTCCCCGGCCTCCGAGCTCGCGTCGTGGCGCGCCTCGAGCTCCGCCATCGCGCGCTCCTTGCGCATGGCGTCCACGGGCGCCTCGATGTGGCGGACGAACTGGTGGAACATCGCGATCTGCCGCCGCGCGGCCGGGTGGGGATTCGCGGCCACCGTATTGACCAGGAAGCTGAAGGCCTGCTTCGCCCCGACGTTGTCGCCGAACTTCATGATCTTGCGGGCCTGCCAGAAGACGTCCTCCCCATGCAGGACGTTGCCCGAGTAGAAGAAGCAGAGGCAGTCGCGCGTGACCTCGTACATGCGGGTGTAGTTGCCGTTGTAGAAATCGTACGCGCGCTCCTCCATCGCGGGATCGTCCAGGATCGTCTGCACGCAGACCGACGAGGAGAAGCCGGCCAGCATCGCCAGCGAGACGCCGGTGGACAGGAGGGGATCGACGAAGGCCGCCGAATCCCCAGCCAAGAAGAAGCCAGGGCCGGCCATACGATCACAAGCGAAGGCCCAGTCGCGGATGCCCCGGAGCTTGCCGACGCGGCGCGCGTCCGGCCCGAGCATCTCCATCAGGAGCGGGGTCTGGGCGCGCTGCTCCTCGAAGAAGGCCTCCTTTCCGACCTCCTTGATCTCGGCGCGGAACTCCTGGCCTGTGACCAGGCCCACGCTGGCCTCGCCCAGGGTGTCGCTCTTCATGGGGATGTACCAGAACCACCCCTTGGGGCAGCTCATGACGATCACGTGGCCCTCGCGCTCGGGCGCGGGCCCCTCGACCCCCTCGTAGTAGGTGAAGATCGAGGTCTGGCGCATGCGGTCGTCGTAGCTGCGCGTGGTCATACGCTTACCCACCACGGAGCTCGGGCCGCTGCCGTCGATGACGAAGCGGGCCCGCTCCTCGCGGAGCGGGCCGCTGCCCCCCTCGGACCACTTCACGCCGACCACGCGGCCAGCGTCGTCGAGGATGACGTCCCGGACGGTGGCGCCCATGCGCACCTGGGCCCCCACCGAGCCGGCGTGCTCGAGGAGCACCTCGTCGAAGACGCCTCGATCCACATGGTAGGCGTAGGGATACGGCAGGAAGGGGTTGTCGGCGAAGCGCACCGACCAGGGATCCTGGTTCAGACCCCAGACGAAGCTGCCCCCGGTCTTATGCGGGAAGCCCAGCTCCTCCATACGATCGACGAGGCCGAAGTCCTCGAGGATCGGCATCATGCTGGGCAGCAGGGACTCGCCGAGGCGATAGCGCGGGAAGGTCTCGGCCTTCTCGAGGAGGAGGACCTTGCGGCCCTCCATCGCCAGGTAGGCGGCGGCGGTGGCGCCGGCCGGGCCCCCGCCGATGACGACGACGTCCCACCGATCGACAGAGGAGGAAGTGGAATCCTGATGCATCGTGGACCTCCCCGGCAGCTCAGCCCGGCAGCCGGAAGACGTAGAGGTGATAACCGAGGTAGCCGATGGGCTCTACGGAGACGGTCTCGCAGCCGCCTCCTTCGAAGAGGCGCACCCAGCCGTCGCGGCTCAGGATGCGCCCATTGTCGATGAGGTGGTGGATGAGCACGTTCGAGTGGCTGTAGGACCAGACCGTGGGCGAGACCTCGCCTCGGGCCTCGCGTGGGAGCCGCTCCTGCTCGAAGGCCACCACATGCCACCCCGGCAGGTGCTCGGCGAGGGCGCGGAGGGTCTTCTGGAGCCGCTCCCCGCCGTCGGCCACCAGCTCGTGGAAGTGGATGGTGGCGAGGGCGGCCGGTCCCGGGCCCTTCACCGCGTCCACCCAGGTCTCTGGACGGAAGAAGTCCCCGCGATGGAAGCGGATGTCGTCCACCCCCAGCTCACGGGCGCGTCGCTCGGCATCCACCAGGGCGCCGCGATCCCGGTCGACCCCGATCGCCGTCAGCCCGGGGGCCACCCCCTTGGCCCGCGCGAGCAGACCCGTGGGCACGCCGAACTCCACGACGCGCTGGATGCCCAGACCCTGCGCCGCCTCGAGGAAAGCGGGCAGGAGGTGGGGCGCCACCTTGTAGACCCCTACCGCGGCATGCTGTCCGGCACGGTGTACGTCCCGGCCGTAGCGCTTGGAGCCGCGGAGGAGCTCGGTCAGCTCGCTCCACACCGGCCCGTAGCTGCCGACCCGCACATCGAAGAGGTTGAAGCTCCGGCCGTCCTCGTCGTCGCGGGCGTAGCGATCGAGCACCGCCGCGCCGAACTCGGTCAGGCTGTAGCGGCCGGAGTCGTCGAGCGCCAACAGGTCGTCGACCCCCTCCACGTACTCGACGCAGCAGCGAAGGATGCGCGCATCGAGCTCCAGCTCGCGGGCCAGCTCCTCCAGCGTCGCCGGCCCCCGGTCGAGGCGGGCGAAGACGCCGACCTGCTCGAGGTGGTGGAGGATCTGCGCCTCGACGTAGTGGGTCGCGCGCTCGTGAAACCAGTCTTCGGGGCGCCGCTCGGTGCCCGCGGATTCCTGCCAGCTCATGTCCACTCCTCGATCGCCGCGAGGCCCCCGCGCGATCCGCTTCGAACCCTAGGGCACCCATCCCGCACTGCCTGTGACCGATGTCACGGGGAGTCCGACCACCGGAGCTCTTCGGTGCCGTGGCGGCGCACGTAGGGCTCCTCCACGCCGCTGCACCTCCGCACCACCGGGCAGCGCCGGCAGCCCGCGGCCAGCACGGAGAGGTGGCTCTCGATGTGGCGGATCGACAGGATCCGCTCTCCCTCCAGGTCTTCGAGGTAGTGGGTCTCCCCGAAGCCGGATCGGGAGCCCGAGGGGGCCTCCGGATCCCCGTGGAT
>CAZEHU010000585.1:0-3022 GCA_964511605.1 uncultured Myxococcales bacterium | reverse complement strand
ACAAGTCCGAGGGGGAGGCGCCGCGAGCCGAAGTGGTCGTGATCGGAGCGGGGCCGGCCGGACTGACCGTCGCGGGCCTCGTGGCCCGCTATCGCCCCGGGACCCGCGTCGTCGTGCTGGACAAGGAGCGCCTGCCTCGCCACAAGGTGGGCGAGGGCCTCATCGTCGATATCAACCGCATCCTCGACGATCTCGGCGCGCTCGAGGCCGTCGAGGCCGCAGACTTCCCGCGCAAGTACGGCTCCACCTTCCTCTGGGGGGCCGATCGGGAGCCCCGCACCTTCCTCTTCCGGGACGGCCAGGGCCTCGTGGAGCGGCCGGACGGCTACCAGCTCGACTACACCTGGCACGTGGACCGACCCACCTACGATCACATCCTCGCCGAGGTCGCCCGCGGCCACGGGGCCGAGGTCCGCGAGGGCTGCACCGTCACCGATCTCCTCGAGGACGAGGGGGGCCGGGTGGTGGGCGTTCGCTATCGGCAGGATGGCGAGGCCGGCGAGCACGAGCTCAGGGCGGCCTGGACCATCGACTGCGCGGGCGGGCGGGGTCCGCTCACCCGCCGGCGCTCTCGGCGTGAGCTGGACACGGATCTCAAGAACATCGCCCTGTTCGCTTACCACCGGGATCCTGGCTGGCGGGACGACCTGCAGGGCCCCCTCGAGCTGAGGCGGACCCTCATCCTCACCCACCCCCAGGGCTGGGTCTGGTTGATCCCGATCTCCGCGCGCGAGGCCTCCGTCGGATTCGTCACGAGCCTCAGCACCTTCCAGGAGGAGAAGGCCAGGCGGGGGGGCGAGCTGGACCCGGAGGCCTGGTACTTCGAGGTCCTCCGGGCGCTGCCGGAGTACGACGTCCTGTTCGGCGGCTCCGAGGTCTTCGACTATCGGGACGACGGGCGCCTCGTGCACACGGTGCAGGAGTTCAGCTACACCTGCGATCCGGTCGCGGGACCAGGCTGGGCCTTGTCGGGAGATGCCGCGGGCTTCGTGGACGCGATCCTGTCGATCGGCTGCTTCGTGGCCCAGGCCCACTCGCAGTTCCTGGCCTACGCGCTCGTCAGCCTGCTCGATGGCGAGGTGGACGAGGAGCTGGCCCTCGAGGCTTATGGCACGACGGTCTCGGAGAACCTCGAGGCCTTCCGCGCCATCACCCACATGTTCTACGCCTACAACGCCACACGCAGCGAGTGGTGGCAGGAGAGCTCGGAGCTCCTCCGGCGCTCCGCGCTGGTACCCGAGGGGGCCGATCGTGAGAGCTTCATCGCATTCGTGAGCGGCTTCACCGCGCGACACGCCCTATATGAGGAAGCCGTGAACTCCTTCGGGGGCCTCTTTCTCCTCGGCCTCGGCGGTTCGCTGCTCGAGGGAGGCAAGGAGCTCTTCGACGAGGAGGCCGCGGATCTCGAGGTCCAGCGGGCGAGGGTGCTCGTGGGGGGCGATCCCCGCTTGAGGGTGACAAGACCCTTCCGGCTACGGGCCTTCGCGCTCCCTCGAACCGGCACCGGGCGCCTGGTCCCGGTCGCTCGCTTCGAGGTGCAGGGCGAGGCGGCCCCTGGACAGTCGATCGGCCGCCGCCTCTACATCCCGAGCGCGCTGGCCGATGTGCCCGCGCTCCTCGATGGCGGCCGCCGGCTGAGCGAGGTGGCGCGCGCCCTCGATCCCGACGGCGGCGAGCCCCTCCGGCGTGAGGTGGTCAAGCTGGCATATCGCCTCGCCCGGATGGGCATCGTCGAGCGCTTCGAGGAGCGTACCGGACCCGGAGCACTCCGATGAGCGAGGCGCTGCTCCGGCCCGCTGGGGCGCCAAGGCGAGCGGTGGTCCTATGAAGGGCGCGCCCTTGCCACCGGTCGACGTGTCCAGGCACCTCGAGCCGGCGCGCACGCGGCCCGAGATCGAGTGGTCGGTCGCGATCTCTCGGACGGGTATCGCCGACGATCGTTTCGTGATCTACGGCCTCGACGACAGCGAGGTGCGCGCGTTCCTCGCGGCTCGCGGCCACGACCCCGCGCCCGCACTCCAGGGCCTCTGGGATGCCGTAGGTGCGCCGGTGCAGGTGGCGGTGGGCAAGGATGGAGATCGCACGAAGGTCTACTGGTTCTTGCGCGGGGACGACCCCTACTTCCTCGGCCTCGATCTCGGGCCCGGGCGGCCGCCAGCCGTGAAGCACTATCGCCTGGTCGAGCCGGCGAGCGCGGCGCGGGCGCTCGAGCTCGTCGAGGCCCCGCTCCGCCCGCACCTCGGCTGGCTGCTCGAGCAGGAGGAGGTCCAGCCGCCCGGGCTCTTCCACGTGGTGCTCTTGAGCCGCGGCGGGCCTGCTTCGTACTCGGCGGCACACGTGGGCCTCCGCCAGGACTGGGAGGGGCTGCTCGACCGCGCGCCCCGGCTCCGGCGGCCCAGGCTCGTGCGAGCGCTGCTGGGGCGCCTCGGGTTCGAGCAGGCCTGGCCGACAGTGGAGCGGTCGCTGCTCCAGCCCCCTATGGCATGGACCGCCTACGTGAGCGTCCTCATGCGACCGGACGGGAGCGTCGGCGCCAACGTCTACTCGCGCTCCGATCCAGTGGTCGAGGTGGGCGGGGGGCTCGGCATCGTGGAGCCGGGACGGGGGGGCATGCGGCCGAGGCCGGTCCGCATCGATCTCCGCCTCGCGCGGCGCGCCGATCTGGTGGCCCGCATGCGCGCGAGCACACCGGGGCCGAGCCTGGCGGAGCGAGGGGGCTGGCAGCTCGACTACCAGGCCCCGGGGGTGGCCGCGGAGGCGCTCATGGCCGATGGCACGATCCAGGAGCTCGAGGAGGTCTTCCGTCGCGCGACCGAGATCGGCAGCCCGCGCGAGCCGGTGGCGGTGCTCGCTGCCCTGCGGATCGATGGGCGGGTGGCCGAGGCCGGCATCGTCCCCGATATGGGGGCATGAGGCTGCGCCCCCTTGGGCTCCGGGCGGGAAGGGAGGAGGGCTCGGCCCCATCGGAAGTGGGCGCAACGGAGCGTGAAACCCGTGGCGGCGGGTGCCCTTGCGGAAGCAG
>CAZEHU010000584.1:0-3026 GCA_964511605.1 uncultured Myxococcales bacterium | reverse complement strand
ATCGGGGATGGTCACGGCGATCGAGCGCTCGCCGAGCTCACGATAGAGCGCCACCACATCCACATCGTCGGGCGGCAGGTAGGAGACGATGCCCGAGCGCCGCTCGACATCCGGTGCCCGGAGGCTGTGGAAGCCGCGCTCGAGCAGCTCGGGCTCGAGAGCGTCGTGCCAGCGTTGGAGGTGCCCGAAGATAGCCGCGGGACCTAGCGCCTCGAGCAGCTCGGTGGCGGCGCCGAGCGCCGCGAGCCCCAGGGCGTTGGGCACCCCGCCCTCGATCTTGCTCGGGCGCGCGCGCACCGGCCGGTCGTAGCGCATGTGGCCAGGACCGTGGAAGAGGAAGTCCAGGCCCCCCTCGTGGCTCAACCAGCCGGCCATCGCGTCGCTGAGGGCCCCGACCCGATCGGGGCGCACGTAGAGGACGCCGGTCCCCTCGGGGCCCATGAGCCACTTATGACCGCCAGCCGCGAGGTAGTCGATCCCGCTGGCACCCACATCCACCGGCAAGCCGCCCACCGCCTGGATCGCGTCGACGAAGAGCTCGGCACCGTACCGATGGCACAGGGCCGCCATGCGCGAGGTCGGAAGCCGCAGGCCCGTCTGGAAGGAGACCTCGCTCACCGCGACGAGCCGGACGCCCCGCTCGAGCTCGACGCTGAGGCGCCCCAAGGCCGCCTCCACGTCTCCGGCGTAGTCGGCCTGCGGCAGGAAGGTGACCTCGAGATCCCGGAGCCGTGCGACGTGCTGCCAGGGGGTGACGTTGGTCGGGAACTCGCCGT
The DNA here is from genome assembly GCA_964511605.1 of uncultured Myxococcales bacterium. Classification (GTDB taxonomy): domain Bacteria; phylum Myxococcota_A; class UBA9042; order PHBI01; family JACKFB01; genus CAZEHU01. The sequence goes on along the minus strand of CAZEHU010000584.1, from coordinate 2,250 downwards.
CGAAGAGCACGATGCGATCGCCTCGGCGCCAAGGGAGGCTCTGGGCGATCGCCAGCACGCCGGCGGTGGTATTTGGCAGGAACGCGACGTCCTCGGCCTGGGCGCCGATCAGGCGCGCGAGCCGTGCCCGCAGGATCTCGCGGGCCTCCATCCACGGGGCGAAGGCGGCGAGCCCGCGGGAGGCGTAGTCGCCGGAGACGGCCTGGACCGCGGCCTGCACCGGCCGTGAGGGCGGTGAGATCGCGGCGTGGGCCAGATAGGCGCGCCACTCGAGCTCCGGGAAGAGCGAGCGATCTCCGAGGCGGGGACGGGGTGCGGCATCCACATCGCCACCCTCCCAGCGCGCCCGCCAGGCGGTCAAGGGGCCCCCGGGCCTGTCCCGGTCTCAGTTCTGGCGGTGGGGGGTGACCTCGAGGTCGAAGCTCTCGGTGACCCCGGCCCCAGCGCTGGCCTCCTCGAAGGTGACCGAGAAGGTGCAGGTGCCAGGCACCTTGCCCTCCACCACCAGCCAGGCCCAGGCGACGCCCTCCCCCTCCGACTTGCCATCGTCGGAGTGCCAGGAGCGCACGTCGCAGACCTCGGGGGTGTCGACCGTCACGCTGAACTCCGGGTCGTTCCAGCAGACACGGGTCGCGCCGACGAGCCCGAGCACCTGCACGAGGCGGTCGTGATCCTCTGGCACCGTGACCGTGTCGCGGAGCTCGATGCCGTCGACGTCCCCATCGGTGATCACGTCCAGGGTGAGCTCGGCCTCGTCGATCTGGCTGGCGATGGTGATGCTGCCGGTCGCATCGGTGTGCAGCGGCAGGACCTCGAGGCTCTTGTCCTCGGTGCGGATGCTGACCACCCCCTCGGGCTCGAGGTCTACGGGCCAGTGACCATAGCCGATGAGCTTCTGGCCGTTGTCGCGTTGGGGATCGAAGAGGACCGAGACGTCGCTGTCGACCACGTACGCCGCGTGATCGTCCAGGGTGCACGGATGCGTCAGGACGAGCTTCTGGGGCTCGCGCGCGAGCATATTCACCGAGTCGGTCACGGTGCCCTCGCCCGTGACCTCCGCGCGGACCTCGACGAGCACGTTGCCCTCGGCGAGGGCGTGGAGCACCACTTCGTGATCGGAGAAGCTGTCGACGACGACGGCGTCGGGCTCGTCCGTGGACGCGGACTCCAGGGTGACGGCGCTGGTGCCTCCGCCGGCTTTGGCCACCTTCAGGTCGAGGCGCGCGCCCACCATGATGGGCTTGTTGAAGTTGGAGATCTGGCCGAGGTTCAGGTCTACGTACCAGAAGTCGAGGTTGCCCTCATTGCCGGTGGTGCGGGAGACGCACGCGGCGACGAGAAGGACAGCGAGCAGGGTCAGGCGAGGGGTGCGCTTCATGGGGCTGTCCTCTTGCGGTCGAGGTGGCCGAGCTCGACGAGCCCACGCTCGAGCTCGTCGTCGTCTGCCGTCCACGGGATGGCGGGCTCGGGCACGCGGCCCATCAGCTCCAGGGTGCGGATGATACGGCAGACACTGGTCTCCACGTCCTCGCGCCCGGTGTGCACGGCCACCTCGGGCCGCTCTGGAGCGTCGTAGGGATCGTCGAGACCGGTGAAGTGCTTGATCTCCCCGGCGAGGGCGCGCTTGTACAGGCCCTTGGGATCCCTCTCGATCAGCTTCTCGAGGGGGCACTCCGCGAAGACCTCGACGAAGTGGCCGACCGGGAAGCGGGAGCGCACCGAGCGCCGGGTATCCCGGTAGGGAGAGATGGCCGCAGCGATAGCGACGACACCATTGCGCGCGAGGAGGCGCGCGACAAAGGAGATGCGGTTGATGTTCCGGTCTCGATCCTCACGGGTGAAGCCGAGGCCACGGGAGAGGTTCTCACGGACCTCGTCGCCGTCGAGCACCTCGACCTTCAGGCCGCGCTCTCGCAGGACCCGCGCGACCTCCTTGGAGAGGGTGGACTTGCCGGCCCCGGACATGCCGGTGAACCAGAGAGCGAAGCCTCCGTGATAGGTGGGATCCATGCCGGCCTCCGCGTCAGGGCGGCCCCCTATACACCAAGGCCCTCGGCCAGCGCGAGCAAACGCTTGGGCTGGATCACCCCTTTGAAGCCGAGCACCCGCGCGGCATCGAGCTCGGGCAGCTCGGCATCGCAGGCCTTGAGCCGGAGGGCCAGCGCGATGATGAGGTTCGACGGGGCCGCCCGCCGGAGGAGCTCGAGGCGGCGCTCGCCAAGGACCCCAAGGACTTCTGGGCGCTGCACG
>CAZEHU010000583.1:0-3028 GCA_964511605.1 uncultured Myxococcales bacterium | reverse complement strand
ATGGGACTGGTGTCTCACTGGTTTTTGAAAACCGGCAGGGGCCGGGCTGCGGGGAGCACCGGTCGGGTGCTCCGTAGTGGCTCCACGAGCGCCCGAATTGCCCTTGGAGCCCCGCCGCTCTACGATCGGCCGGCGTCCCCTCCAGCGACCGAGTCCGACTCCGTGCCAGCGGCCCCCCTGCCCGAGACCCTCCCCGCGAAGAAGCGTATCGCGCTCTGGTCGAGAGCCTGCGTGGTGGAACCGCTCCCGGCCGGGGATCCGCGCTACGTAGACCTCGACGCCCTGGGTGTGGCGGGTCGTAAGGCGCGGACGCGTCTCCGCGACGTCATCGAGCGGGCGACCGAGGTCGCGGACGGGGAGCTGGCCGAGACCTGCCAGCTCCTCGCCGGCTACCCGGGCACGGGGAAGAGCACCGAGCTCCTGCGCCTGAAAGCCACGCTCGAAGAGGAGGGATTCGTCGTGCTCCACGCGGACGTGCGCGAGTTCCACACCCTCGCGCGCGACCTGCGCGCCGAGAAGATGCTGTGGCTGCTCGCCGGAGCCTTCGGTCATGCCGCCGGCGAGGTCCTCGGTGCGGACGTGCTCGAGGCGACGTGGCGCCAGCGCATCGGAGCCTTCGTGAACAGGGAGGTGAAGCTCGAGACCCAGCTCGCCGCGGGGCCCGCGGGGGCGAAGGTCACGCTGACCGGGGACGCTGCGTTCCTCGTCAGGCTCCGCGAGGCCCTCGGGGATCGCGTCGCAGCACTGGGCGGCGAGGTCCACGGGTACGTCCGGGAGGTAGTGTCGCGGGTGGCTGCCGGCCGCCCAGAGGCGCGCGGTGTCGTGTTCATCGTCGACAACCTCGAGAAGATCTCCCCCGGTGGCCTCGACTTCCGGCGGCGGCTGCGCTCGGTCGTCGAGGTGTTCCGCGCGATCCCGGAGTGGCTCCGCCTCCCACGCTGTCACACCATCTACACCGTTCCTCTCTACCTGGAGGGCCTGGCTCCCGACCTGGCGGCCGGCCGCTCCTTCGACGGGCCCCTCCGGCGCCTCACCTCGATCCGGGTGACCGATCGGGACCCGGCTCGCACGCCGTACGCCGACGGGATCGCGGCCATCCGCCGCGTCGTAGCGGAGCGCATCGACATCGAAGCCGCGCTGGGCTCCGAGGAGGTGGTCGATCGCCTGGCGTTGGCGGCCGGGGGCCAGCTCCGCACGATCTTCGAGCTCCTCGTCGAGGCCTTCACGCTGGGCTATCGGAGCGGCCTCCCTCTCGCGGCGGCGGCCATCGACGACGCCCTCGAGGAGTTCGAGGCGCGCTGTCGGAGAGGGGTCCTCGGCCGGGACGCCGCGCTGCTGCACGCGACCGCGCGCACCCATAGCCTCACCCACGAGGAGGACGAGGACCTGGAGCGCGCGGCCCGCTACTTCGACGGCTACATGCTGCTCGGTTACAGCAACGGCGACGGTTGGTACGATCTCCTCCCTGGCATCCGCGCGCACGTAGCCGACCTCGCCCGCGAGCGCGCCGAGAGCGTGGGCTCACGACGTGCTCGACCTGGTCCTCCGCGGCCACCTGCACGACGAAGACGTCACCCTCCGCGGCGGCCCCGACGGCGGGACCCTGGATCTCGCCGCCGGCGCCACCTACGCCAACGGGCCGTGGCACCAAGGCGCACTGCTCGGCGAGCTGGTGGGCTCGGATGCCGCCGGCGACCTCGGCCCCCTCGAGGGGCGCGTCCACTTCCTCGCGTACGCCGCCGACCGTGGGTTCTGGCATAGGGACGGCAGCCGCTACCGGCGCTCGCCCGACGGCCGCTGGACCTTCCCTCTGCCGGCGCGGCTCGGCGCCCACGTGGCGGGGACCCGTCCGGGGGGATCGGGGGGATCGGTGCCCTCGCCCTCGCGCGCCGAGGCGGTCCAGACCCGCTGCCGCCTGACGGCAGCGACGATCCACGCTCCGATGAGCTTCTACGGCATGGGGGATCGCAGCAAGCACGCGTCCGGCGCCACTGTCCAGGAGCTCTTCACGCCGCTCGCGTTCGTCCCCGCCGGGTCGGGCCGCGAGCTCGAGGGGGAGGCAAAGGACGAGGCACCTCCGCCCCGCCCGAACCTGGTGCCTCCCGAAGACACGGGCGCGCTCGTCCACCTGCTGAACGCCGTGCGGCTCAGCTCGCCCCCGCACGAGGTGCTGGCCGCGCCCGCGCTCGTCGTGCTCGGAGATCCCGGCAGCCGGAAGAGCACGCTCGCCGCCTACCTGGCGACGTGGGCCGCCGGGGGCCTGGAGGTGCCGGGGATCACGCGCGAGCGGGGCGACGTGGGGCGCCGGGATAGCGCGATCGGCGACCTGCTCGGCCGGCTCGACCTCGATGCGCGGGTGCGCGAGCTGGCGCGGAACCCGCTGCTCGCGACCCTCATCTGCTTGGTGCATGGGCACCGCGCCACCCTGCCCGGCGAGCGCGCGCGGCTCTACGACGAGGTGGTCGAGCTCCTCCTCGTCGACTGGCTCGAGGCGGCCACGGTCTCGCGCAGGCCCTTCGACGGGTTCGATGCCGACAGACAGCGTCGCTATCTGGGGTAGCTCGCGCTCCGCATGCAGCGCCAGCGGATGCAAGACCGGGGCGGGCAGAGGTACTCGTTCGAAGCCGATGTGGCGATCGAGCGGGAGGAGCTCATCGCGGCGCTCACCGAGCTCCACGCTCTGGACGCGCCCCGCGACGAGGACCGGCGCACGACGCGCCGCCGCGTGCAGCGCTTCCTCCGCCACCTCGAGAAGCGCACCGGCCTGCTGGTCGAGCAGCGCCCCGGCGTCTACGGCTCCCTGCACCTCACCCTGCTCGAGCTCTTGGCGGCAGAGGCGCTGCTCGAGGGGGACGCACCTGCCTCCACCCTCGTGGACCACGCGACGGTGCCCCACTGGCAGGAGGTAGTCCTCCTGGCCCTGGGCATCCGATCGAACGACAAGGCCTTCCTCGAGGACGTCACCGATCGCTTCCTCGACGCATCGCCCGCCCACGCTGCGATGGTCGCGCGGGCGCTGCGGGAGGAG
>CAZEHU010000582.1:0-3029 GCA_964511605.1 uncultured Myxococcales bacterium | reverse complement strand
CCGGCGGAGCCTGCCGCCGCCCCCGCGGAGGCCCCGAAGAAGGACGTCAACGCTCTCCTCGAGGAGCTCAACAAGAAGCGCTCCGAGGGCGTAGGCGCAGAGCGAGGCAGCGACCAGGCCGGCCTGCCCGCCAAGCTCAATGCCGCCACCCTCAAGAACACGCTCCGCAAGCGCCACCGCAAGTTCGCGAGCTGCTACCGCAAGATGGACAGCAAGGGCGTCGTGACGGTGAAGACCTCCCTGGTCATCGCCGGTTCGGGCAGCGTGCGCTCGGCGCGGATCACCGATGGGGGCGGCACCACCCCGCCGGTGCAGAGCTGCGTCGTGGCCGTCCTCAAGGGCACGAAGTTCCCACCCTTCACCGACCCCCAGATGATCGTCAATTACCCGATCGTCCTCCGCTGACGCCGACCGGCGGCCGGATCCCGCGCTCGAACCGGGACCCGGAGCCCGCCCCGCGGAGGCCCGATCTTTCCGTTGACCCCCCCTGGGGGCCGCTGCTAGCTTCCGCCGCCCTCGTGAGAGGGACTCCGCGTACGGTCGCACCTCGCGCGCCGCGCCGACCTCGGTCGGCGATGGCGTCGGACAGGGGGACGATGACGGCCGGAGGGGCAGCGACGCGTTGCCCTCTCTGCCCCTGCGTGCGCGCTCCAGACGCCCAACACCCATCGCAGAGAGAGGTGGCATCATGGCCCTCGGAATGTTCGGTAAGAAGGTCGGCATGACCCAGGTCTTCGATCCCGAGGGGGACCTGATCCCCGTCACGGTGCTCGAGATGGCCCCCAACGCTGTGCTCCAGGTCAAGACCGCCGAGGGCAAGGACGGCTACAACGCCCTGCGCGTCGGCTTCGGCGAGGTCAAGCCGACCCGCGTGAATCGCCCCGATCACGGCGTGTTCCGCGCCGCCGCTGTCGATCCGATGCGCCACGTCCGCGAGCTCCGCCTGGACGATGGCGAGGCCGTCGACAAGAAGGTCGGCGACTCCCTGACCGTCGACGAGCTCTTCGTCTCCGGCCAGCGCATCGACGTGGTGGGCACCTCCAAGGGCAAGGGCTACCAGGGCGTGGTGAAGCGGCACGGCTTCAAGGGCGCCAAGGAGCGCACCCACGGCACCCACGAGTACAAGCGCCACTCCGGCTCGATCGGCATGAGCGCCTGGCCGGCCCGCGTCATCAAGGGAAAGCGCATGGCGGGCCAGATGGGCAACGACCGTGTCAAGACCAAGGGCTTGACCGTCGTGGCTGTCTACCCGGACGAGAGCCTGATGCTGGTCAAGGGCGCCATCCCCGGCGCCAAGAACGGCATCGTCGAGTGCTACCCGTCCACCAAGCCCTCGGCCTGGTAGGCAGCGCGGGGGCGCCTCAGGTGACCCCCCGATAGACCTCCTCGGCCGGGCCCTCCATCCAGGCCTGGCCGAAGCCGGCGGCCACCTCGATCTGCAAGGCGCCGCCTGGCAGATCGATAGTGATCGTCCGCCCGGCCTCCTCGAGGCGGCGCCGCACCAGCACGCCAGCCACGGCGGTGGCGCCGGTGCCGCACGCCTGGGTGAGGCCGGCGCCGCGCTCGTAGACCGCGACCTGCCAGTGGCACGGAGCGAGCCGCCGCGCGAGCTCGACGTTCACCCCCTCAGGGAAGAGGGGATCACGACCGAGGCGGGGGCCGTGCGCCGCGGCCAGCGCGCCCACGTCCGCGTCCTCGCTCGCGAGCAGGACCAGGTGTGGGTTGCCGGTGATCGCCGCGGTACCGGCGACGTCTCCCAGCCCTCCCAGCGCGAAGGGCCGATCGGAGGTCCAGGGAAACTCGATCGCTCCCATCCCCACCCGGACGCTCTCGACCCGGCCATCGAGGCCGCGCCGCCACGCGCAGTCCAGCACGCCTGCAAGGGTCTCGACGCGCAGGGGCTGCGACTCGAGGCCCGCCTCGTCCACGGCGTACTTCACCAGACAGCGTAGCCCGTTGCCGCACATCTCGGGGATCGAGCCGTCGGCGTTCGTCAGCTCCATCCGCGCATCCCCGAGCTCCGAGGACCGTAGCCACATCACCCCGTCGGCGCCGATGCCGTGGCCACGTCGACAGACCTCGCGGACCCTCCCCGGAGACCAACGGGGACCGTCGCCCTGAACCAGAAGGAAATCGTTTCCGAGGCCGTGGTATTTGATGAAACGCAAGGCTGCCCCGAGCATCTTGACCTGCGAGCACGCCCGGACCCTACTGCCGCTCCCCCCCACCCGCAACGAGCCATGAACCCGATCCGACGCCCCCCCGAGCCTCCGATGGCCCCCCCGCGCCGCCGCGCCGAGCGTGCCTGCCGGCTGGCCGCCCTCCCCGTGCTCTCCCTGCTCCTGCTCTCGGTCCCGGCCCACGCGAAGAGCGAGGGCGCCGCGGAGGAGGAGAAGATCGAGTGGGAGTGGAGGTGGACCGCCACCGAGGGCGAAGCGGTGGGCACCGAGACCCTCAAGGGAGTCCGCACCCCCGGCGGCATCTTCCTGTCCGGCTTCGTGATCCCCCCGAAGGATGCGGGCCCGAAGCTCTCGAGCCATCTGCAGATGAAGCCCGACGGCTCCCTGGCCAAGTACCGGCGGAAGCAGGAGGTCCGCAAGGGACAAGGGGTCTTCGCTTTCCGGAAGGGCGAGGCGGCTCGCATCGTCGGTGTGAATACGAAGCGCGAGGCCGTGCAGCTCGCCGGCGCTCACCTGAACCGCATCTGGGATCCCCTGGCGGTCCACAGCCTCGCCGGCTGGGCGGAGGCGGGTGTCTTCAAGGGCGACGCCCACGAGGTGACCTTCCTGAACGTACGCGCCGGCGTCACCGGGCGCGCCAGCGTTGCCCCCGCCGACGGAGTGGAGGTGACCGACGATAAGGGGAAGACCCACGTGTGGACCGCGGTCGCAGTAGGCGGCCTGATGCCCGAGACCATCACCGCCTACCTCGACCGCGAGGGACACCTCGCAGGCCTCGTGGCCGGGACCCGCAAGATCCTGCCCGAGGGCTGGACGATCGGAGGTCGGCCGACGCCAGGGCCGATCCCG
>CAZEHU010000581.1:0-3035 GCA_964511605.1 uncultured Myxococcales bacterium | reverse complement strand
ACCGAGGCCCCCGCGCGCCTCGTGCCCGGCCACGGCGCCGTCATCGACACCGACGCCCCGGCCGTGCTCCGGGAGGTCGCATCGCACCTCTGAGCGCTTCCCGCCGCGCCACTTCGCGCGCGGGACATCACCCTACCTCCGGGGGCAGAGGGCACGCACCCGGCATGGGGCCACCCTCGACCAACGCTTCCACGATCCGCCGGACGGTACTCCACGGATCCTGGAAGCCGATGTCTGGGAGTCTCTGCTCGGTGCAGAGCGGACTCAGAGGCACCCTTGACGATCTCCAGGAGCGCAGGGACGCTCACCAGGTGTCTCGATATGCCCTCACAGACCGCCAACCGCGCGCGGGCGCAGGCCGACGCTGCGTGCGTGGCGTCGAGGGCCCGAACATCCAGCCGATTCGCAGCGAACCTGGCGTTCGCGACCGGTGTCCCGTGTTGCTCGCCGAGCGCGGGCCCCGCCGGACCGTAGGCCGCTTGGGTCTCTCTGGACGCGAATGCGGAGCCAGGGCCGAGACGTCGGTCCCCGCCCGAGCGCCACGAGCAGGTCTTCGGCTGGCGGGACTGGTGCGAGCCTTGCGAGTAGGCCGAGGGGCCAGGCGGGGGACGTCCTGAGCGGGCGGCCCTGGCAGGAGCGCTGGCTCCAACGCCTCTACGACCCGACCCGGGGCTTCGTGGACGGCACCACAGAGCTGCTCGGGCTCTGCGCTTCGGTGATGCCCGAAGGCGCTCGCGTGCTGGAGGTCGGCGCCGGCGCGACCAACGCCTTCTCGACACGCCTCGCCGAGCGCGTCGAGCTCCACGGCACCGATCCCAACCCTGCGGTGCTCACGAACACCGCCCTGGCGGACGCCCGAGTCATGGAGGGAGGGCGCCTGCCTTTCGAGGACGCCCGCTTTGCGGCCTGCGCGTCGAGCTGGGTGGTCGAGCACCTCGAGGACCCGGCCCTCCACCTCGCCGAGGTCCACCGCGTGCTCGAGCCAGGCGGCGCCTACGTCCTCCGCGCCCCGAACCTCCTCCACTACGTGGCGCTGGCCTCACGGCTGACCCCGCATGCCCTGCACGAGCGCCTCGTCCCACGCCTCACCGCCCGACCACCGGGAGCGCCTGGACCCTGGCCGACCTTCTACCGGCTGAACACCCCCCGGTCCCTGCGCCGCCGCGCCGCGGAGGCCGGCCTCGCCCTCGAGGCCCTCCACCACGTCGAGAAGGAGCCCAGCTACGGCATGTCCTCACGTGCCCTCTTCCTGCTCGGCGTCGGCTACGAGCGCCTCGTGAACAGCGCCGGCCTCCTCGCGCCTCTACGCAGCAGCCTGCAGGCCGTCCTTCGCAAGGCGCGATAGGCTCCTCCCCTCGCGCCGGGCGGCGTGCTCCCGGCGGCCCGCTCCCTTCTCCGGGCACGGTGAGGGCGGGGCCGCCATCCCGGATGAGTCGCCGGAAGTGGCGCACGTCGAAGGTCAGGATGCGCTCCGCTCCTAGCCGCTCCGCCGCCACCACGTGGAGGAGTCGAAGAGGACAGTCACGGCCTGCGCGCCAGGTCGATCAGGTGGGTGACGCGCTCCTCCCGGTGCCTGCGCGGGCTCCAGGCGTCGCTCGGAAGATCCTCCACCATCCCCTCGGGGAAGCCTACGAGGAGCAGCCCGTCCAACTCGATCCGGGAGGGCTCCGGTGCCCGCACGGCGAGGCGGAGCCCCTCCTCGTCCACGCTGAGGTGGAGCTTCGTCCCCGGAGCGAGGCGGAGTCGATCCCGGATGGGCTTCGGGATGACGATGCGGCCGGCGCGATCGATGGTTACATCCGATGGCATCATGGTGGAGCGTTGTGCCATCGCAGGGGCGGGGTCAAGTGGCCGGGTCTCCATGGTGCTCCTCTCTGCTCCTCTCTGCTCTCCTCACCTCAGGATCGGGGGGATGAGCAGGCGTGTCCCCGGCGCGAGGCGGAGGGGGTCGTCGAGGTCGTTGGTATCGGCGATGCGGCGCCACTGGCGTGGATCGCCGTAGGCCTCTGCGGCCAGGGACTGGAGCGTGTCGCCGCGGCGGACCGTGTGGAGCTTCGCGTGGTCGGGGGACTCCTTGGGGACCCTCGCCTGCTGCTCGGAGATAGGCAGGGCCTCGGTGAGGCCGAGGCGGACCTTGGCGCGGACCGGCATGCCCGAGGCGCGGAACATCGTATACTCGACGTCGAGGTCGCTGACGTAGAAGAAGGCGGGATGAGGGCCGTGGGTGCAGCCGGTGAAGGCGCCCCAGAGCAGGGTTACGCAGGGTGCGTGGTGGGTATCCCCCACGTAGTCGAGCAGGCGCTCGAGGCGGTGGATGTACTCGAGGTGGACGGACTTCTTGCGCTCGTAGGTGTCGAACCAGAGCTCGCCGAGCTCGAGCTTCATGGGGTGGGCGCCCTGCCAGCGGACCTCCTCGGTGTGACCCTCGGTGGGCGTCTGGGAGAGGCGCGCCGAGCGTCGGATGCGGATGGACGAAGGATTGAGGAAGAAGGTCACCGAGAGGAGGGGTAGGGGAACCCTCTCGTCGGGGTTGTTGAAGGCCACTAGGCGCGCCTTCTCCAGGGCGCCAGAGAGCAGGCCGCCCGCGCTCGTCGTGGTGGCGGCCGCCACGGCGGTCGAGGCGAGTGCGCCGGCCGAGGCTGCCACCACGGACGAAGACGAAGGAAGGGAAGAAGGCGCGACCGGGAGCAGGGGCATCGGGTTCTCCTCTCGAGGGACGCGCTGCCCCAGGAGCACGCCCCGTGCCACGGGAGGAACCCCAACGTTTCATTGGCCCCGCCTTTCCCGGCCCTCCGTGCGCACATCCCCCACCGCAGGTGCGCCCCGCGCGCCCCGCGGAGGAAGGGCGCAACATCCGCGCCCTTCGGCGTCATAGGAGGGTGGGTGGGGGAGGGCCACCCGCGCGCCGCGCGCGCGTCATCGTCCTTTCCTCGACCCCGCCTCCTCGGTGCCGACCCCGCGGCCTCGATGCCGACCCCGCGGCGGGCGCGGTCCACGAAAGGGATCTCGGGTCCCGCCCACGGCGCGGAGGCCGA
>CAZEHU010000580.1:0-3036 GCA_964511605.1 uncultured Myxococcales bacterium | reverse complement strand
CCGCGCGCTGGAACCCGTGTTCCTTGGACTTCACGCCTAACCGATCACACATGCATCCCAGTGGGCCACGGCGCCATCGGTGCCGCAGAACCAGACGTCGCCAGCGGCCGAGCCCCAGGGCTTCCACCAGGCCCCGGGGGTCGGATCCTCCGGGGTGGCGTCGGACCAGGTGCTGCCATCCCAACGCCAGATGAAGGCGCCATCACTGCCGCCCGGCTCGCCTCCGACCGCCCAGAGGTCGTCTGTGGCGAGCCCCCAGATGCCGAAGACGGTCGGGGTGTCGAGGGGGGTCTCCATCTCCGACCAGGTGCCGCCGGCCTCGCGCCTCAGGATAGTGCCATCGGTACCGCCGGCGAAGAGCTCACCGCTGTCGAGCACGTGCACCCACCAGAGGTCGACGTCCACGACGCCGGGATCGTGGGTGCTCCAGAGGTCGCCATCCCAGTGGAGCACAGCCGGCGCCGAGCCGGAGGGCCCATGGCCCACCGTCCAGACGTCGTCCTCGGCGGTGCCCGCCACACTCAGCAGCGCCCAGTCGAGGCCATCGTGGACGCGGGTCCACTCGGGCACCGGATCCGCGGTCGGGTTGCAGCCCGCTGCGAGGCCCCCCAGGCCGAGCACCACCGTCACCATGCCATGTACCACCGAGGGGGCGGCGCCGGCTCTTCCGGCCCTTCGAATTCGTCGTGGATTCATGGCGGCGGAGGGTGGCAACCCGGCCGTGGGGGGTCAAGCGTCGTCAGCCCGCGGCGGAGCCGACCCCGCACCACGCACGCGCCCCCCGCATGGAGAGGACACCGAGTGCTACGAGGTTCAGCAGCAGCCTGAAGACGGTGAACTCGGCGAAGAGCGTCCACAGGAGGCCGGCCGCCAGAGCGCTGATCGCGACGTACCAGCTCCACCGCCGGCCGCGCCACAGCCCGAACGCGGCGGCCGCGAAGAGCAGCGAGAACACGAAGCCCAGGAGGTGCTCCTGGAAGAGCGCTTCGACGCGGGCGCTGCCAGGCCCGTCGAGGAAGGCCCCGGCCGCTGCGAAGACCGCGAGGAAGGTCACGGGCAGCACCCAGAAGGCCGCGAGGAGCGAGACGCCCAAGGGGCGTCGGAGAGGGGGAGTCATCGAGGTCGTCATGGTGTCCTCCTGGACGTCTTGGCGGCTGCGCCGCCGGGTGAGGGGTGAGGGCGCGGCGCGAGGACGCGGCACCAGGCCCGCGACTCCTGCTTCGAGAGGAGCGCGAGCACGATCAGCTCGATGAGGAGGTGCAGCCACGACACGGGCGGCACGAGGGCGGAGCCGATGCCGAGCAGCACCGCCCCCACCGCGAGGGGCCACGCCCACCGTCGCCCCCGCCAGAGGCCCAGCGACGCCGTGGCCCAGAGGACCGGGAGGACCAAGATGAGGGCGTGGCCGGCGAAGACCGAGTCCGCGCTCCCCTCGCCCACCCCGTCCAGCGCGAGGAAAGCGACGAGGAAAGCGAGGAGGGCCACCGCGGCCAAGAGAGCGACGACCGCGAGGAACGTCACCTCGTCGGGCCTCCGCGGGCCGCCCGGGGTGTGGGGGGCGGCGCTTGGATCCTCCAGCAGCTCGCGGCGGGCCCGCTCCCGGAGGCGCCGTCGGTGGTACCAGAGGTCCGCCCCCGCCCACGCACAGACCGGCTTGCTGAGGAGCAGGCCGGCGGCGACCATCCAGCACAGCGCGATGCCGAGGGAGGGCCCGGCGCTCAACGCCTCGACCGCCTGGTAGCCGGCGGCCACGCTCGCGAGCTCGACGGCCCAAGCCTTGCGGAACCACAGCCCGAGCGCGCCGGCGCTCAGGCCGACCGCGCCCGCGATGTCCACCAGGGACCTCGTGCTGTAGGCGAGCTGGTCCTCGAGCGCGAGGGCCACCGTGAGGCTCAGCAGGAGGGTGCCGTAGGCAGCGAGCAGGGGGGCGAGGACGTAGACGATGAGGGGGCGGGGCTGTCGGGCGCTCATCACGTGGCCCTCTTGGCCAGCATCCGCATCAACACCTCCCCGAAGGTCCGGGTCGAGGCCTGCCCCTTGCGGTATCGATCCCCGACAGCGCGCCCACCCGGTCGCTTGCCGCGCGCCATGCGCAGCTCTGCAGACTCGCCGTGGGCGAGCTCGCGGAGGGCTTCGGTCCCGGTACCCAGAGCCTCGTCGGCCCCGGCCCCGAGGAGGGCGCTCTTGGTCCGCACCTTGGAGCCGACGGCTCCGTTCAGGCCCCCGATCGCGGCGTCGGTGAGGACCCGCCCGTAGTCGATCTCGCCGCCCCCCTTGTCCTCCAGGATCGCTTGATTCGCGATGCTCTCGATTCCGTCGAGGGCGGCGCCCATCCCGGCCCCCGCCAGCACGCCGAGCGGGCCGGGGAGGGAGCCGGCAGTGTTGACCGCGGCGGTCTTCAGGACGTCCTTCGTCCCGACCGCGATGTCTTCAGCGAGGGTCAGGTCCTCGGCCCGCTCGGACCTCGCCGACTGGGAGGTGCCCTCGACCTTGCTCAGGGTCTTCCAGCGCCCCTTCACCCGCGCGTGGCGGTTCAGGAAGTCGACCGGGTGCGAGGGGGGCTCCGAGAGCTGGCCGATAAGGCAGTGGACCATCTCCGCGTGCTGGCGGGCGTCCCTGGCCGCGGCCTCGTCCCCGTCCCGCGCCGCGCTGGCGGCGGCCGCCTCGAGCCTCTCGGCGATGCTATGAGCCTCCCTTCGGAGCTGGTCGTTGGCCAGGTTCAGATCCGTGCTGCCCACGAGCTCCGTCGCCTTGCGTGCGGCCTTCCTCGCCGCGGGCCCCGGTGGTGAGATCGGGGCCGCTGGGGCGGCCGTCGGGGGCAGCGCTGCCGTGGCGGCAGGCGCGGCCAGGCACATCGACGCGGCATCGGGGGACTTGGGCTCGTACACGGGGCCTCCTGGGCTCGCGGTGCTCCCTCCCACGAGCAGGCCCCGTGCCGACCGGACACACTCGCGACGAGCCAGCGATTCATTGGGTCCTCTATCTCCGCCCCCTCGCCCCCCGCGCGTGCGCACACCGGCCGCCCGGTGCGCGAAC
>CAZEHU010000579.1:359-3037 GCA_964511605.1 uncultured Myxococcales bacterium | reverse complement strand
GCCCGCCTGGGCGAGCTGGATCACGTCGATGTTGCCCTCGACGACGATGGCATGGCCGGCCTTGCGGATCGCCGGGCGGGCCTCGTACAGACCATAGAGGGTGCGCCCCTTCGTATAGACCGGCGTGTCGGGCGAGTTGATGTACTTGCCCTCCTTGCGCTCCGGATCGACGAAGTCCGGCAGGAGGCGTCCACCGAAGGCCACCACCTCGCCGGCGAGGTTGCGGATCGGGAACATCAGCCGGCCACGGAAGTGGGCGTAGTCGCTGCGCCCGCTCTTCGAGGCCTTGATCAGGCCGCAGCGGGTGGCGAGATCGCGGTCGATACGGGCGCGGCCGAGGTGCAGGACGAGGCCGTCCCACGAGTCGGGCGCGAACCCGAGGCCGTAGCGTTCGATGATCTCCGGCTCGAGGCCGCGGCCTCGCACGTAGGACCGACAGGGAGTCCCGATGACCTGCTGGTAGGCCTCGCGGAAGTAGTCCTGGGCGGCCGAGCCCACGCTGTACAGGGTCTGTCGCTCGCGCTTGCGGGTGCCGGGGTCCACGCGCGGGCCCGTGTCCTCGCCCTCGGGTCGATACTCGGGCAGCGTGATGCCGGCGCGCTCGGCCAGGTAGCGCTTGGCTTCCCCGAAGCCGTAGCCGTGCAGCTCCTGGATGAAGGAGAAGACGTCGCCGCCGGTCTGGCAGCCGAAGCACCAGCAGAAGCCCTGATCGGGGTTCACGCCGAAGCTCGGGGTCTTCTCCTGGTGGAAGGGACAGAGTCCCACCCAGCGGCGGCCGGCACGCCGGAGCTTCACGAAGTCGGAGACCACCTCGAGGATCGGGTTCCGCTCGCGAATTTCCTCCACCAGGCTGTCCCTGGACTGCCCCGCCACGCGTGAACCTCCGATCCGGATCCTCCGCGCTCGGCCTCGCGCGGGTGCGCTAGGGTACGGATCGACGGCCCCTTGTCAATGGCGAGATCCCCCCCGCCGGCCCCTCCCGGAGGCCGCTCCCGGAGGCCGCTCCCGCCGGCCGGTCCCGCCGGCCGGTCCCGCCGGCCGCTCCGCCCCCCGGAGGTCTACGGCATCATCGCGGTCATCAGCGCCATCGCCAGGTTCATATCCCCCTCGATGCGCACCTTCCCGGCGAAGAAGGCCTGCTGCACGCTCTCGGTCCCGGAGGCCAGACGCCCGAGATCGGCCAGCGCGACCGAGATGGTGGTCGTCGGCGCGTCGACCTGGGGCGGTCCCCCTCCGAGGGTCACGGTGGCCGAGTAGTCCGTATTCGCCTCTCGATCCTCGAGGACCACCCGCAGATCCCCGGAGAAGCCCCGGAGCATCTGGGCCTTGTCGGCTTGGGCGTAGAGGTGGCCGAGACTGCGAGGGTCGAAGAGCGAGGCGTCCACATGGTCCTTGACCGCATCCCGGACGCGGCCGGCGACCAGCTCCCGCCAGTCGCTGACCCGGGAGCTCACCTGCACGAGGGCCGCGGCGGCGCCGCCCTCCTCGAGCACCATCGCCCCAGCGGAGAAGCCGAAGCTCCAGCTACCGCCGCCCGCGCCGTCCAAGTGGATGCTCGCGCGATCCTCGGTGGCGCCCTCGGGTGCCGGCTCGTCCTTGGCCAGCTCCCGCACCAGCTCGAAGAACTCGGCGGGCATGATCGAGCGCGGCAGGTTCATCAGGTCGGTCATCGGAGTCTCCACGCGGCAAGGGACGGCGAGCACGGGACGATGAGTGCGCCGGGCCCGAATCAGGGAGGCCCTTCGGCGCGTTGTCAAGGTCGTCCCACCCATGCCACGGTTCCCGCGTGCCCCTCTTCCGCCCCCTCCTCCTCGCTCTCTGCCTCGCGGCGATAGCCCCGCCGCTGGGCGCCGCCGTGCCCTCCGGCAGCAGGGCGCTGGCCCTGGCGGACGAGGCGGAGCGACCCTCGTCCGAGCCCTTCGCGGCGAACCTGGTGGAGGTCGCGCGCCCGGAGCCCCCGGCCATCGCCCTGCGCATCGAGGCGCGGGAGGATGGCAGCCTGATCCTCGAGGAGCAGCAGCTCGGCCCGGGGATCAGCACGATCCAGACCTTCCGGCAGGTGCCGGAGGGGGGGGCGGCCGCGGAGGGCGAGCTTCCCCTCGAGGCCGCGCCAGCCTGGCTGCTCTGGCTCGCGGGCCGCGCGCCCTCGGAGATCGCGGACCTCAAGGGCATCGATCGGAAGCGAACGACGCTCTCCCATCGCGACGCCGAGGTCCTCGTGGTGATCGGCGCGGGCCCGCGCGACGAGGAGCGCCCCCAGCTCCACGTGGAGCGGAGCTCGGGGCGATTGGTCCGGACCGTGGAGGCCGGGGAGCGGCCCTATAGGGTCGAGGTGGAGGGGCGCTTCTCGACGACCGCTCCGGCCCCGGCCGAGCCCGCCGCGGAGCCCCACACCCCGTCGTCTCCCGCAGCCGAATCCCCGGGTGGGCCCGCCGAAGCAGAGGCCGGCGCGCCGCCCGAGGATCCGTGGCCTTCACGTCTGCTCTGGACCGAGAGGGGGCAGCGACGCGTGCTCGAGATCACGTGGCGCCAGCGCCGGAGGGAGGCCGGGGCGGAGGAGGCGGAGGTGGAGCCGAGGGAGCCGGAGGAGAGCCAGGCGCCGCCTGCGTCCCCGGCCCCGTGAGCGCCTACGTCGCGGTCGCTGTTCCGGTGCCGCTCCACCAGCTCTTCACCTACCG
>CAZEHU010000579.1:0-349 GCA_964511605.1 uncultured Myxococcales bacterium | reverse complement strand
CTGCCCGAGGGTGCCTCTCCTGCGGTGGGCCCCGGCTTCCGCGTGCGGGTGGCTTTCGGCCGGCAGCGCCACGTGGCCATCATCGTCAGCGGTCCCCACCCGGAGCCGCCGGACGGCTTCGACCCCTGCAAGGTCCGCGAGGTGGACGAGATCCTCGACGCCAGCGAGCCTAGCCTCGACGCCGAGCTCCTGAGGCTCTGTCGTTTCCTGGCGGACTACTACCACCTGCCTCCGGGGGAGGCGGTCCACCTGCCTCTGCCCCCGGGCCTTGGCAGCGAGCGGGCGCTCAAGCCCGTCTTCAAGACCGTCCGGCAGGCGCGGCTGGTGCGCGATCCCGTCGCGAGCGATC
>CAZEHU010000578.1:0-3044 GCA_964511605.1 uncultured Myxococcales bacterium | reverse complement strand
AGAACAGCCCGCGTCCGAGTGGAGACATCAGCCCTACCAGGTCAGCCCAACATAGAGCCCCAACTCCACCCAGTCTAACTAGAGGCTCCCGAGCCCCTCGCGCTGCTCCTCGTCGAGCTCACTGTCGAGGAAGGCAGCCCGCTCCGCCGGCTCCATCAGGGTGGCCCAGGCGCCGATCTGGTCTTCCTCGAGCACCTCCCAGATCGGCAGCGGGAGGGCGAGGGAGGGCGCCCTCGTCGTCGCGCCCGCCGCGGCCTTGTCCAGGATCGCTCGACCCGACCTGCTCAGGGCCGCGCTGAGCGCCGGCAGGTCTAGCTCGCCGCCGAGGCTCTGGAGGTACGCCAAGACGCTGAGCACGTCGTCGGGCTCGAGGTCGATCTGACCGGTGTAGACCAGCGGCATCAGTCGATCCGGGAAACCCTCGGCTACGTACGCCGATGGATCGGCGATCGACTCCACCAGGTAGTCCTCCGCCGACATGGGCTCTCCGGTCTCCGCCGCGCGCTCGGCGGCCCTCTGCACAGCTCGCGCGTAGATGTCTTCGCCCTGGGGGCCTGCGCCGAGGTTCGGGCCGCGCTGCATGGCGCCCCGCTCGCCGACCGAGTGGCAGGTGGCGCAGGTGCCGTCCACGGGGCCGGTGCCCCAGAAGATCGCCTCGCCGCGCTCCGCGCTCACGCCCGCGCCCACGCTGGACACGCCGCCGCCCTGCACGTCGGTGATCGCCCCGGAGAGGAGGACGAATCCCAGGCAGACGACCGCCACGAGTCCCACCACGGCGCCAGCGCCGCCCTCGGCGATCTCGCCCTCGGGATCCGGTGCGGGAGCTGCGGGCAGGGGGACCTCAGGCATGGGAGGGCTCGCCGTCGATGTCCTCGGGGCGGTCGCCGAGGTTGGCGATCCAGAAGACGAGGGCGATGAGCGCCAGGAAGGTGAGCGAGATCCCCGTGACCACAATCGCCATCTCGAGGTTCGAGGGCGTGCCAGCCCACTCGGAGGTGTCCTTCATCACGCTCACCACGTGCCAGCCCTTGCGCAGGCCCGAGCGGATGAAGCCCATCAGCCCCATGTTCAGGACGAAGAGCAGACAGAGGAGGACCAGGGCGAGCTGGCTCCTCGTATGCATCTGGCCCCAGCGATAGGCGCCGAGGCGCGTGGCGCCCCGGAACATCGCCCCATCGTAGGCCCCGACCACCAGGAAGCA
Organism: uncultured Myxococcales bacterium; assembly: GCA_964511605.1. Classification (GTDB taxonomy): domain Bacteria; phylum Myxococcota_A; class UBA9042; order PHBI01; family JACKFB01; genus CAZEHU01. The sequence goes on along the minus strand of CAZEHU010000578.1, from coordinate 1,843 downwards.
GGCCAGCACCATGAGCACCTGGCAGACGGCGACCTGGCGGACCAGGGGGTTGGCCATCTCCATGATCGAGAAGCCGTGCTGGAAGAGCCAGCCGGTCGCCAGGAAGACCGTCGCGCCCACCACCAGCTCCTGAGCGCCGCGGGTACGGCCACGCGCGAAGAGCAGGAGCGAGAGCACCAGCGCCGCCATCTGAGCGACCAGCGTCCACCGGAGCGTCGCCGCCCAGGTAGCGTCCTCCCCGAGGGGGATGGTCGTGAACATGAAGGGCAGCGAGTCGGCGAGGTACTGGCCCACCTCGGGGTTGGCGTCCGAGAGCTGCGCGGAGGTCATGTAGGACGCCAGCAGGGCGACGCCCAGGGCCACGGCGATCGCAGCGACGACACGCTGGCCCAGGGTCTTGCCCGCGTCCTCCCGCGGTCCCGCGGTGTTCGCGCGGCGATACATCAGGAAGCCGACGAAGGTCGTGATGAGGATGAGCTGGATGACCGCGTTCTTGGCCGGCATGAGGCCGAGCTTCTTCTCCAGGCCGCCGAGCGGCAGGTTGTGGGGCGTCAACCAGATCGCGAAGCAGACGAAGAGCGCGACGATCATCGGACCCACGTAGCGGCGGTAGCGCTCACCACCCGGGATTCGGGAGAGCCCGGACCACAGGTAGTAGTTGCCCGCGATGAAGAGCGAACCGACGAGGACCGCCTGGATGATGAAGGTCCAGGAGAAGGTGCCGCCCATCATGTCCTGGCCCATGGTGGCGCTGAAGCTGTAGATCTCGCGGCCGAGGTAGTAGCCCGCGAAGGGCAGGGGCAAGAGCGAGGCGATGGCGATCAGGTTGCCGACGTAGCCCATCCAGTCGTAGTGGGCGCGAGCCTTGGGCTCCCGAGACGTCAGGAAGCGCACGGCCGCATATGCGCCGCAGATGGCGCCACCGAAAGCGACGTTGGCGAGCAGGCGGTGGATGTTCAAGGGCATCCACAGCCAGTTGGTGAAGGCCTCCCAGAAGGGTCCGATGTACTCCCCCGCCTGCCAATGGCTCGCCATCATGCCGGCCGCACCGGGCTCGAGGCCCGGCGGGCTCATCATGTACGTGGTCCAGGAGTTGGCGATGACCATCAAGGCCGTGCCGAAGACGTTGAGCATCAGACCCAGGCCGATGTGGGCGAGCTTCGCCCTCCCGCTCCTGAAGCGATGCCAGCCGTAGTAGTAGGTGTACAGGGAGAACGCCTCCCCGAAGAAGGTCAGCCCGTAGACGTAGAAGCTCGGGTGGAAGACCCCCGTGAGGTGCCCCATGAGCTTCGGGTAGGCCGAGTAGAGGACGAAGCTCAGCAGCCCGCCCAGCGCCGCCGTGGTGGCGAAGGCCGCCGAGAGGAGCTTGGTGAACTCGTAGGCCAGCGCGTCGTAGCGCCGCGCCTCCTCAGGGTCCTTCCGGGTGAACCCCACGATCTCCCGCAGCACGGCGAAGATGGGCACCCCGAGCACGAAGGCGCCGAACATGAGGTGGAGCTCGGCGACGATCCAGACGGCCAGCCGCCCGCTGATGCCGAAGACCGTCCGATAGCTGTCGGTCGACGCGCCGGCCGCCGCCGAGGCCTCCGGCGCCGCCAGCAGGACGAACACGAGCACGAGCCCGCCCGTCAGCCCGCCCAACAGTCCGAGCGGCGCTGCCCTCAGCAACGCCCCGCAGCTCTCGCGGGCCTCGCCTCGCGGGCCCTCGCCCTCGACGCATGAGCCCCTCGTAAGAAGCTGCCGCGCGCGCGCGCTGCGGATCCTGGGCCCCCTCGGCCTTCCAGGAGAACTCCCGATATCCCCGATATCACTCGCCTCCTGAAACCGGCTTCGCCTGGCCGAG
>CAZEHU010000577.1:0-3045 GCA_964511605.1 uncultured Myxococcales bacterium | reverse complement strand
CGCTGCAGGTTGTCGAAGGAGCGGCTCGTGGCATCGAGCCACTCGCGCACGGCCTCCGGCGGGCGCAGACCGGCGCCCTCCGAGGATTCATCGCCCGTCGGCTCCTCGACCACGACCTCGGTCTCCGGCTCGGCAGGCTCGTCCGAGGAGGCCTCCACCCCCTCTTCGCCCTTGCGCAGGGCCTTCTTCACCTTGTGGACGGCATCCTCGGCCTCGTCGCGGATCGAGGTCACCGGCTGCGCGATGCGCCGCTGGATGAAGTCGCCGCCGGACTGTAGGAGCCCGCGGAGAGTATGGACCGGCAGGCTCTTGCGCTGCTTCTTCTCCTCCCCGAGCAGGATCTGCGTCAGGGTGAGGGTGGTCAGGTCCTCCTTGGTCCGATTGTCGATGATGCGGACGTCCTCGCCGTCCTTCACCATGCGCGCGATCTCGTCGTGGGTGACGTACGAGCTCTGCGTCATGTCGTAGAGCTTGCGGTTCGCGTAGCGCTTGATGATCCGCGCCTCGGATTGTCCCGCACCGTCCACCATCGACTACTTCCCGGGCAGGCGCCTATCCTCGGGGTGCCCCCAGGCCCTGTCAACGTTGTCCAGAGGGCTGGCCCCCCGGAACGCTGGATGTGCGAGGTGAGGATATCTACCGGCAGTCGCTGCAGCGACCGTAGATCTCCATCTTGTGGTCCACGATCTCGAAGCCGTGGGCGGAGGCGACCTCCTCCTGGAGGCGCTCGATGGTCTCGTTGAAGAACTCCACGATGCGTCCGCACGCGACGCAGACCAGGTGGTCGTGGTGCTCTCGGTCGTCGGCGGCCTCATAGCGAGAGGCCGAGCCCCCGAAGCGAGAGCTCGCTGCCAGGCCGCTGTCCACCAGGAGGTTGACGGTGCGGTACACGGTCGCCTGGCCGATGCGGCCGTCCCGCTCCCGCACCCGCGCGTGCAGCTCCTCGATGCTCGGGTGACCCTCGGTCTCGAAGAAGCACTCCGCGATGGCGCGTCGCTGCCGTGTCAGGCGCAGGCCGTGCTCGCTCAGGTAGGCCGTGAGCTGTGCCTCCCATTCAGGAGGTCCGCTCGAGCCGCGCGAGGGGGAGTGGATCATGGGGGGATAGGGGCCGGTGCGTCCGCCTTCGTCCGCCGCGCCTCGAGGGTGATCGCCTCGACGACGTTGCGCGGCTGCCCCCCGGATGCAATGCGGAACTCCCGCGCACCCTCGAGCCGGAATCCCTCCGCGGATCGCGGCCCGCCAGCGTGCCCCCAGGCTACAGCGGCCGACGCGTCGGCGGCGGCCAGGCTCAGTGTGTCCACGCTCATGGTACCCGCAGCCAGCTCCACCCGGGTGAGGCCGGCCGCGAAGGGGCCATCGAAGAGGCTCAGCGAGAAGCGATCGAAGCGGCCCTCGAGGGAGGGCTCGAGGCCGGCGATCGCCAGCTCGAAGCGGCTGGTGGCCGGCTCGGCCTCGCGCGGCATCTCCCGGGCGGAGGTGGGCCAGCCATCCCCCCGGACGCTTAGCGTCAGATCGTCCAGCAGAGCCTCCAGCTTCCGTGTGGACGTGGCGGTGGCCGGCGTCAGGATCACGCGCACCGCGTCGAGCTCTCGCTCCCCCTCCCGCTCGCCGGGGCTGATGGCGGCGGACAGGCGGACCGATCGGGCCCTGTCTCCTCTGATGCTCTCCACGAGCTCGATCCGAGGACCGCTGGGACCTTCCGCCGGCTCCTGTCCGCAGGCCGCCAACAGCGCTGCGAGCAGCACGAGCGATCCAGACGCGGCGAGGAGCCCGGTCCCCCGCGCGGGCGCCCGAGGAGCGGGGCGGCACGGCGACCGGGGGGCGGGGGCAAGCGTGGACAAGGCCCCAGCCTCATCGCACTCGGTAGGAGGGGCCGTCAACGCCACAGTCCCTGGACCGGGGCGCGGTGGTATAGAGGCCCCGTGAACCTCCCCCCTCCGTGCGCCCGCTGGGCCCCAGCGCTGCTCGTCGCTGCGCTCGCGGCCGGGGCGTGCGCCTCCGCCCCGCCCGCACGGAGCCCCGAGGCCGTGGTGGAGGCCTGGGTGGCGGCCGGTGCGCGCGGCGACGAGGTCGCGGCACGGGCGCTCGTCGTCGAAGGGGCCGAGCTGTGGCCGGCACAGGGGCCACCGCCGGCACCGGGCCTCCTCCTCCGGGAGGTCTCGCGGAGCGCGACCTGGCGGCTCGACGAGGGGCGGCGGGCACGCGCTGTCCGCCGAGCTGCCGGATCCGGCGAAGGCCTGGCCCACGCCTGGCGGATCGCCGGCGTCCTGCCGGCCGTCGATCGCGCCACCTCGGCCGCCGGGGCGGTCCGGCTCCTCGGACGTGCCCTCGCCACGAGGGACTATGGCCGGCTGCTTGCGCTGATGCCGGCGCCCGAGCGCCGTCTCTGGGATGCGGACCGCCTAAGGGCCGCGATCGAGCATGACGACGTCTGGCCCGCGTGGCGGCAGCTTGCGGGCCGCATCGCCGCGGCGGTGGGGGAGCCCGCCTGGGTCGAGGCCGATAGGCACGCGGTCTTCGCTTTCGAGGCCTCCACGGTGCACATCGTTCGGGAGGGCGGGGCCTTTCGTGTGCTCGACGTGCGCCCGGCCCGCCTCTATGCTCGGCCGCCCCCGGGCGCCAAGAGCGCCCCTCCGCCTCCGCTGTAGGTGGCCCATGGCCCTCATCGTCCAGAAATATGGCGGCACCTCCGTCGGCGACGTGGAGAGGATCGGCCGCGTGGCGGAGCGGGTGGTGCGCGCTCGCCAGGGTGGAGACGATGTGGTCGTGGTCGTCAGCGCGATGGCCGGCGAGACCAACCGCCTGGTGGAGCTGGCCTACGGCATCTCGACCGAGCCGGTGGGCCGCGAGTACGACGTGCTCCTCGCCTCCGGGGAGCAGGTCTCCATCGCGCTCGTCGCGCTCGCGATCCAGGAGCGGGGCTGCACGTCGCGCTCCTTCCTCGGTCACCAGGCCGACATCCTCACCGACGACGCCCACGGCAAGGCGCGAATCACGAGCATCAAGGCCCCGATGCTCCGCTCCTCCATTCGGCAAGGACACATC
>CAZEHU010000576.1:0-3046 GCA_964511605.1 uncultured Myxococcales bacterium | reverse complement strand
CCTCCCGGACGGCCTGGAGGTGGAGCTGACCCTCGACGTGGCGCTCCAACGTGCCGCGATCCGCGCCCTCGAGCGCTACCAGGTCGACTTCGGCGCCGTGGTGGCGCTCGTGCCCTCGACGGGCGAGCTGCTGGTCCTCGCGGAGTACGCTCACGACAAGCCCGAGCTCGACCACCTGGCGCTCCAGGCAAGCGGCCCCGCCGCGAGCCTCTTCAAGATCGTGACGGCGGCCGCGCTCCTCGAGCACGGCGGCCTGAAGCCCGGCGACTCGATCTGTACCCACGGAGGCCGTAAGGGCATGAACCTCGTGCACCTCCGTGACGATCCCAAGCGCGACAAGCGCTGCGAGACCCTCGCCGAGGCCTTTGGCTCTTCGAACAACGTCGCTTTCGGCCGCTGGGTCGATCGCCTGCTGAGCCCGGAGGAGCTGCAGGACAGCGCGGATCGTTTCCTCTTCGGCCGCCGCCTCCCTTTCCTCTGGGGCGTGGGGATCTCCAAAGCGCGGATGCCCACGGGCAGCCGCATCGATCTCGCGCGGGCCGCGGCCGGCTTCTCGGGCTCGACGCTCAGCCCGCTCCACGCCGCGCTGATCACAGCGACGGTGGCGAACGATGGGGTGATGATGGCCCCTCGCCTGGTCCGGCGTGCCCATCGGGGGGGCGAGCGGGTCTACGAGGCCGAGCGCGCGAGCCTCGGTCGGGTGCTGCCCCTCGAGGTGGCCCGGGATCTTCAGCGGGTGATGCTCACCACCACCACCAGCGGCACCGCCCGCAAGTTCTTCCACAAGCGCTCGGGCCGCGCGCGGCTGCCGGGGGTGGTCTTCGGCGCCAAGACCGGCACCCTGACAGCCCGGGATACCGGCCTCGCCCGCCACTACTCCTGGTTCGTCGCGACCGTCCCCGGGGACGCGGGCCCTGAGGCGGAGTTGGCCATCGCGGCCCTCGTGATCAACGGCGCCCAGTGGAAGTCCAAGGGTGTGGTCCTCGCCCGCCACGTGCTCGAGGTCTGGTACGAGCGCTACAGGGCCCGCGCCGCCGAGGTCGCTGCCCCCTGAGCCGGCCTGGCTCTCCGACGGCGATCAGCGCGGGGTGAGCGACAGTCCGTAGCGCGGCAGCGCCCCCTCGAACCAGGTCGCGAAGATGCCGAGGGACTGAGCCACGCGGGCTCGCGCCCCCTCCACACGGACCGCATCCCCTTCGTCCCACGCCTTGTTGCCCGCGGCGAAGGCCTCGAGGGCCATGTCCCGGGCGCGCTCGGCCTCCGGTTCGAGGTCGTGCACGGCCCTCAGACAGCGATCCGCCTCTTGAACCGACTCCGGGCTCCATGCCTCGAGCCCCGTGGCGTGCACCTTGCGCCAGCAGCGCTGGGCCTCCTGGACGTCGGAGCCGCTGCCCCGGCTGAGGCTCAAGGCCATGGCGCCGAAGGCCGCGAGGGTCATCACGAACATCACCGTGCTCAGGATCAGGACGAGGACGGCCCCGCCGCGGCCGAGCCGCACGGTGCTGAGCACCCAGCCGATGCCGGCACCGACGAAGAGCCCGCCGAGGTGAGCGTGGTTGTTGATCATGCCCCCGAGCCCGAAGCCGATGATCAGGTTGATGCCCACCAGGACGAGGAGGTGCTGGACCACCGGATCCCGCGTGCTGCGTCCCGCCTGGTACCAGCGCCTGACGAGGATCGCCCCGAGGGTGCCGAAGACCGCGCCGCTTGCCCCGCCGCCGCCGATGCCGCCCGCGTAGGACGCGATCGATCCACCGAGACCCGAGGCCATGTACGCGAAGAACATCAGGCGCCCGCCGAGATCGGCCTCGAGGAGCCGGCCCGCGTACCAGAGGATGTAGCAGTTGAACGCGACGTGCAGGGCCCCGAGGTGCAGGAACATCATCAAGACCAGGCGCCACCAATCCCCCGCGGCGATGGCGGCGTTGTCCTGCAGCCCCATGCGGAAGAGCACCTCGATGCTAGGGCGGAGGACGCCGAAGCCGCCGCCGCCGGTCTCCACCCCGCCCACCACGAGGGCGGTGGCGTACAGGAACAGGTTCGTCGTGATGACGGCGCCGGTGACGGTGAGGCCGCCCCCCTCCCCCGAGGACGAAGCGATGCGCCGGAGCGACGCGCCAGCCCCCTTCTGGGAGGCCCCGCACCACGGACACTCGTCGGCCACCCCGGCGAGCTTGCCGCAGCTCACGCACATGCGCGGCCGGCGCTGGGCCTCCTTGCTCATCGGGTCCCCCTATGGCCCGAGGCAGTCCGGCAGATCACCGCCGTCGAGGCAGCGTCCGGCGGAGTGCCTGGCACCGCCGGCAGCCGCCGCCGCGTCGTGCGCGACGAAGGCGCCCGTGCCTTCTGGATCGCGGGCCCAGCTCACGCCGTCCAGCGCGCCGTAGCCGTGGCTGTCCAGCCCCGCGCCGTCCGCTCCCCGGAGGACTACGCTGTCCCCGCCGTTGTTGAGCGACAGGGACTTGTCCGCCGTGATGGCGCTGGCGGCCTCGAGGGCCAGAGCGGGGCTGCCGCCGCCGAAGACGACGATCCCTCCCCAGGCGGGGACACAGAGGTCCGAGAAGGTATGCACCAGGGTGTAGGGCTCAGCATCGCCCGTCCAGAGGGTGACGCCGGCGAGGCCGATCGGCTCCGCCCGCAGGCTCACCAGCTCCACGAACTCGTCCTGCGCGGGCTGGGACTCACCATCGCCGTTGACGTCCTCACCATCGGGATCGGCCAGGATCTCGTTGAGTACCAGGTCCCCGGGTTGGGCCGCGTCCCCGCAGGTCGGGAGGGGGGCGGGCCCGCCGGCGTCCGCCGTCCCCCCGCGGGGCTCCGCGCTGGACTCGGAGGTCGAAGAGGGCTCGAGCGCGGGCGTGGGCGTCTGTCCATCGAAGAGCGAGGGATCGTTCCGGCAGGCGCCCACCACACAGATCGTACCGGACGGGCACTCGGCGTTCGTCGAGCAGATCGAGTCTCCACAGCCCGCTGTGGCCCCGGCGAGGAGGAGGGCGGACGTGAGCAGGCTCCCGGCGGCGCCGTGGGCCCCGATCGCGCTCTCCAG
>CAZEHU010000575.1:0-3047 GCA_964511605.1 uncultured Myxococcales bacterium | reverse complement strand
CCAGATCCTCGTAAGGCTGCCCGCGGTGGTGAGCGCCGAGGGCCTGGCATTTCACGACGACGAGGCCGCCGAGAGCCCCACCGTCACGGGCAGCACCGTCCTCCTCGATACGGGCAGCGGGGCGCTCGTTGCCCACTTCGCCGAGCTGGAGCCCGAGACCGACCAGATGCTGGCGGTGCGCCCGCTGGCGGCCCTCGAACCCGGACGGCGCTACGTCGTGGCGCTCCAGGGCCTCTCGCTCGCGGAGGGGGGAGCCGTGGAGCCGCCGGAGAGCTTCCGTCGCCTCCGGGATCAGGACCCCCAGGCCGACGGCGAGCTCGCCGCCTGGTACGAAGCGTCGATCTTCGGGCTGCTCGCGGAGGCGGGCGTGGAGCGCGAGGGCCTGGTGCTGGCCTGGGACTTCACCACCGCCAGCGAAGAGAGCCTGATGGGGGATCTGCTCGACGTCCGAGCAGAGACGCTGGCCGCCCTCGAGGAGGCGACACCGGCCATCACCATCGACGAGGTCGTCGAGGATCACAGCGATACGGTCGCTCGGCGCGTCCTCGGGACCGTGACCGTGCCCCTCTTCGTCGACACGGCCGAGCCGGGCGGCGTCCTCCTCCGGGATAGCGAGGGCCGGGTGCAGAGCGAAGGCACGGCTCAGGTCCCCTTCATCGCCCACATCCCACCCTCGGTGATCGCGTCGGTGGCGGCGGGGGGAGGGCCCGCACGCCTGCTCCAATACGGCCACGGCTTCTTCGGCGACATCTCCGAGCTCGACGGCTACCCCTCTCGCCTCGCCGAGGAGGAGGGCTTCGTCGTCTTCGCCACGGACTGGTGGGGCATGAGCAAGCCCGATCTCGACGTGGTGATCGCCGACATCATCGAGCAGCCGGACGATGTGGTCCGCTTCACCGATCGGGTCCACCAGGGCATGGCGAACGCCCTGGTGATGGCGGAGGCGGCCCTGGAGGTCCTGCCGGGCCTCGAGCCCTTCGAGGTGGTGCTCGAGGGCGGGGAGATCGGCTCGCTCCTCGATCCCGGGCACCTCTACTTCGCCGGCAACAGCATGGGGCACATCCTGGGCGGGACCTACCTCGCGCTCTCTCCGAGGGTGAAGCGAGGCGTGCTGGGGGTCGGCGGCGCCGGCTTCGGCCTCATCCTGACGCGCTCCCGGAACTTTGGGGGATTCCTCGTGATGCTCGAGGGCCTCGTCCCCGATCCCTTCGAGCTCCAGAAGCTGCTCGCGACCCTGGGTATGGCCATGGAGCGCATCGATCCCATCGGCTACGCACGACACGTCCTCGCCCACCCCCTGCCGGGCACCGTGGCGGATCGGGCCGTGATGATGCACCTCGGCATCGGCGATGCGCAGGTGCCCACGCTCTCCGGGCATGTGCACGCGCGCTCCATGGGGCTCGAACATCTGGTGCCGGCGCCGCGCTCGATCCCCCTGTTGGGCGAGGTGACCGCTCCGCACGCCGGCTCCGCCCTCGTGGAGTACGACTTCGGCATCGAGCCGGAGCCGAACCGCACCTGGACCATCCCAAAGGACGCGACCGACAGCCACGACAGCCTGCGGGGGCTCGACGCGGCCAAGGCCCAGGTGGGCGCCTTCCTGAAGCCCGGCGGCGCGATCCTGCAGACCTGCGAGGGACCCTGCGACCCGGAGTAGGGCGAGGCTCGGAGTAGGGCGAGGCTCCCGCGGGCTCAGCTCGGTGCCCCGGCCGCGAGCAGGGCCCGACCAGCTCCCGGCCGCACGGTGGGCGTCGCGTCCTGTGTCCCTCCTCAGGTCCCGCGCTCGCCTTCGCCGTCGCTGTCGGCCTCCTCGCGCGGCTCGAAGCGGAGGGCGGCCGAGTTGATACAGTAGCGCTGGCCGGTCGGCGCCGGCCCGTCGGGGAAGACGTGCCCGAGGTGGGCGTCGCAGGTCGCGCAGATGATCTCGGTTCGCCGCATGAGGAAGACGCGGTCGTCGCGCTCCTCGATCGCCTCGGCCTCCACCGGCTGATAGTAGCTCGGCCAGCCGCTGCCGGAGTCGTACTTGGTCTCGCTGTCGAAGAGGGGCTCGTCGCAGGCGATGCAGCGGTACAGACCCGGATCCTTCTTCTTCCAGAAGGCCCCGCTGAAGGCGCGCTCGGTCCCTCTCTGGCGGGTGATGCGATAGGCCTCGGCTCCGAGCTCCTTGCGCCACTCGGCGTCGGTCTTCACGACGCGCCGCCTCTCGGCATCGGCCTCCGCGCCTGCCGCCCCCTCCGCCCCTCGATCGTCGTGCTGGTCGCTCATCGAGCCCTCCCTCCGCCGCCGAGCTCGCTGACCCCCTCGAGGAGAGCGCCGAGCCGTTCGGCACGGAGGGTAGCAGCATCCCGGAGGGGCGACAGTTCCTCGCCAGAACCCTCGGGACGTCCCCGAGGCGGACGATATGGAGGTGGGCGGCACGGGGGACCCCTCCTCTGTGGAACAAGAACCCTCGCATGACGAACGACTCCCGGATGGCACAGGCCTTGCTCAGGGTGCGTATCGGACCCCAGACACGGAGGACGGCATGACCGCCCATCCCACGAACACCCGCTCCCCGAGCACCCCCTCCCGCGCTCTGACCTCGCTGGCCCTCCTGGTCGTGCTCGGCCTCGCCAGCTCCTCGCTCTTCGGGCACGTGGCTGGCTGCTACGAGGGGGGCCTGAATACCCACGAGTCCACGGCGGGCAACTCCGAGGGCGGCGCGCAGCTCGGGCACGAGCTGGCGCTCTCCGACGATGCACGCTTCCTCGTCACCCTCTCGGTGGACGAGGAGGGGGCCCAGGAGGTCTGGTCGGTGGACCTCGAGGCCCTCGAGGCCGTCGAGCTCCCCCTCGAGGATCCGGCCCAGCGGCTGATCTTCGGGCAGGGCTCGCTCGCCTACGTGCTCAGCATCGCGGACATGGACGCCGCAGGGACCACGTGGAAGACCACGCTCCGTGAGCTCGATCTGAAGACCGGCGAGAAGGCCCGCACCTGGGGCCTCGGCGGGCCCGCGCTGCTCCTCTCGATCGATGCCGATCGCGCACACGTCGCGGCGTGGAATCCCC
>CAZEHU010000574.1:0-3052 GCA_964511605.1 uncultured Myxococcales bacterium | reverse complement strand
CGACGAAGAGCGCGATGAGCAGCCCGAGGCCCTCGAGCTCCCCGCGGGCGATGTGATCGTCGATCGCGCGCTTCAGGAGCACCGGCTGCACCAGGTTCCCGAGCACCCCGAGGGGGGTGGCGAAGAGCGCGACGAGGAGCCAGATGCGCCACGGCCGGACGAAAGGCCAGACCCGCTGGAGCATCGACCAGTCGGAGGCGGGCCCGGTGCCGGTATCGATGGGGGGGACCGCGGCGCTCATGCGACGAGCCTCCCGGACTCCAGGGCCTCCCGGGCCTTCTGGAGACGCCAAGCCTCCCGGTACGGGCCCGGCCGGGTGAGGAGCTCCTCGTGGGTGCCGCCGTCGACGATGCGCCCCTGCACGAGCACGAGGATACGGTCGGCGCGGGCGAGCACGCTGGAGCGGTGGCTCACGACGATCGCCGACGCGGTCCTGGCGCCCGCGGGCCCGAGGCGTCCGTAGATCGCATCGATGAGGCGCTGCTCGGTCGCGTGATCCACCGCGCTGAGCACGTCGTCGAGCAGGAGGAGATCGAAAGGCCGGAAGAAGGCCCGGGCCAGGGCCACCCGCTGCCGTTGACCGCCGGACAGGGTGATGCCCCGCTCCCCTACGATCGTCGCGAGGCCCTCGGGAAGGGTCTCGAGATCGCTCTCGAACGCAGCGTCGGTGAGGGCGCGGGTGATATCCTCTTCGGTCGCGTGGCGCGGGTCGGCGAGGACGATGTTCTCGCGGATGCTGCGGCTGAAGAGGAAGGGCTCCTGGGTCACGTAGGCGACGCGGCGCCACCAATCGCGGATCGGGACCGCCTCCGCCGGCTGGCCATCGACGCGGACGGCGCCGCGCTCGGTCTCGTAGACGCGGGCGAGCACGTCGAGGAGCGTGGACTTGCCGGAGCCGGTGGGGCCGAAGATGCCGAGGACCTCCCCGGGGGCGAGGGCGAGGCTCACGTCGCTGAGGACTTGGGCCTCCGGCGCCGCGGGGTAGTGGAAGGAGAGCGCCTCGACCTCGAGGGCGTAGCCATGAGCGCCGGGTTCCGGCATCGAGGCGGTGGGCGGCGGACGCTCGGAGGTTGCGTAGAGCACGTCGTCGACCCGCTCGAGGCCGACGAGGCCTCGCTGCACGGAGTTGACCATCCAGCCGAGGCTGGTGAGTCCGGTGACGAGGATCTGGATGTAGACGATGAAGGCGGCCAGGGCACCGACGGTGAGGCGCTCCGCGGCGACCATCGGGCCCCCGACCAGCAGCACGCCGACCACACACAAGCTGCCCACCACGCCCACGATCGGCAGCATCCAGGACTGGATGCGGGCGAGCCCGAGGCCCAGCTCGAGCATGCGATCGTTGGCGTCGTCGAAGCGTGCGCGGGCTCCCACCTCGGCACCGAAGGCCTGGACGATAGCCACGCCGTTGTACGTCTCGAGGATACGATCGGAGAGGGTGGCGATCTGGCGCTGGCTCTCCGCCACGAGGCTCCACATGGCCCGGATCGCCACCCGGAGGACGAGGGCGCTCAGGGCGAGGGGGATGACGCACAGGAGCGTGAGCCAGGGCTCGAGCGCGATCATGCGGCCGAGGGTCAAGGCCAGCATGAGGATGACGTTGAAGAGCTGGAGGGTCGCGAAGCCGCTGAGGGCCCGAACGGCGTTGGAGTCGTTGGTGCCGCGGCTGATGATCTCGCCCGGCCGCATCTGGTCGAAAAACGAGCGGGGCAGCTCGAGGAGACGATCGAAGAGATCGCGCTTGAGACGAAACTCGACGGTGCGGCCCGGGTTGAAGAAGAGCGTGCGGCTCAGGGTGCGCACGACGACGATGGCCACCCCTGCCAGCAGGACGGCCCAGGCCCAGAGCACAGCGCGCTCGGGACCGGTGGGGTCGGTGGCCGTCTGAGCCAATGCGTCGAGCGCGCCCTGAACGAAGCCGGGGATCGCCACGGTCAGGGCGTTGGTCCCAACGAGGCAGAGCACGCCGAGGACGTAGTAGCCCAGGTAGCGCTTCAGATAGCGCCCGAAGAACCGGCGAAGCCTCCCCACGAGCGGCACGCTAGGGCCCCCAATGGGAGGGGTCAACGCAACAGATCGTTGTGGATGCGATCGACCGCTCGGGGCGGCGCAGGGTACAGAGGCCCATGGAAAAGCGCCTCGATTTCTACTTCGATCTCTCCTGTCCCTACGCCTACCTCGGCTCCACACGGGTCGAGGCCCTCGCCGAGCGCACCGGCGCTGAGCTGAGGGTGCTCCCTTTCCTGCTCGGAGGGGTGTTCCGTGCGCTGGGGCGAGGCCAGAACATGGCAGCCGGCCAGAGCCCGACCAAGGCGCGCCACGGTCTCGAGGACATCGACCGGTTCGCGAGGCGCTGGCAGGTGCCGCTTCGCTTCCCGGCCGGGCACCCTATCCGCACCGTGACCTCGCTGCGGGCGCTGCTGGTGGTCGAGGACGAGGGGGGCGAGCTGATGCCCCTCGTCCATCGGCTCTACCGGGCCTACTGGGTCGAGGGGCGCGACCTGGCGGACGAGGCGGTCGTGCGAGCGGTGCTCGACGAGGCGGGCCTCGACGGCAGCCACGTGGTGACCCGGACCCAGGAGCTCGAGATCAAGGAGCGGCTCCGGACCCGAACGGACGAGGCGCTGGGGGCCGGCGTCTTTGGTGCCCCGGCGTTTGTCGTGCACGGGACCGGCTCGAGGGAGGAGGGGCAGGTCATCTGGGGCCAGGACCGCATGGACCGCGTGGAGCGCGCCCTCGGTGGCAGCCCGCCTCCCGAGCTGCCGGAGAGCGGCGACGGGGCACGGGCCCCGGTGGATCTGTGGATCGACTACTCGAGCCCCTACTCCGCCATCGCGGCGGCGCGAGCGGCGGAGGCCCTCGGGGACGCAGTCCGTTTCCGCTTCATGCTCCTGGGGGGGGTGTTCCATACGATCGGGGCGCCGAACGTGCCCTTCCTGGCCCTCTCGGAGCCCAAGCGGCGGTGGAATAGCCGCGATCTGGCGGCCCAGGCCAGGGATGCTGGGAAGGCGTTCCGGTGGCCGAGCCGCTTCCCGAGGCGCACGATCCTGCC
>CAZEHU010000573.1:0-3055 GCA_964511605.1 uncultured Myxococcales bacterium | reverse complement strand
GTCGTGGACCTCTCGGTCGGGGGCTCCTCGGTCGGGGGCTCCTCGGTCGGGGGCTCGTCGGTCGGGGGCTCCTCGGTCGTGGACCCCGCGGTCGTGGACTCCTCGGTCGTGGACCCCGCGGTCGTGGACCCCGCGGTCGTGGACCCCTCGGTCTCGGACTCCTCGGTCTCGGACCCCTCGGTCTCGGACCCCTCGGTCGCCGGCTTCTCCTGCACGGGACCCGGAAGCGGAGGCTCCTCGACCGCCCCAGGGGCGGGGGGGGCGCTGTCGCAATCCGGCTTCGGCCTCCACTCCCGCGTGGACTCCGCGGCCTCGTTGACCTCGTCCATCGCCTCCTTCATCGGCGCACGCACCTCGCGGGTGGCCGACTGGACCTCCTTCTCGAAGCCCGCCATGGCCCGGCGCATCTCGCGCATGCCCTTGCCGAGGCTGCGGGCGATGTCCGGCAGCTTGCTGGGGCCGATGAAGACCAAAGCCGCAACGAGGATCAGCGCGATCTCCCAGGTCCCGAGTCCGAACAACGCCGTCAACCCCCTCTTGCGGGCGGCCGAATATAGGGCCCGGATCCGGGCTCTTCAAGCCGTACGGTTCCCGGCCCTCCTCCGCGCTCACTCCGAGGCCCTCCGGGGGCCGGCCTGGCTCAAAACTCCGTCTCCGAGGCGTGGATGTTCTCGGGGCTCTCGGCGACGTAGGCGAACTCCGAGGGTTCGGTGCCCTTGATGTGCGGCACGATCACCCCGCCCGTGCGGGCGAGGAGCCCCGTCTTCCTGTCGATCCTCAGGTGCACGATGTCCTTGGGCGGATCGGCCACCACGCTGGTCTGGGGCCGCTTGGCGTCGACCTCGCGGACGAACTGGAGCCAGGTCCCCAAGGCCATATCCGAGCCGTAGACCTTGTTTGTCTTCTCGCTCCGGCCAATGGGGCGCTGCCGGCGATCGGCGCCGATCCACGCGGTGGTCACCCTCGCGCTGGTGAAGCCATTGAACCAGAGATCATAAGCGAGGGTGCCGGTCTTGCCCGCCGCATCCTTGACGAGGTCCTTGGAGCGCCGCGCGGTCCCGCGGGTCATTACCTCCCGGAGGTTCGCGGTGATCAGGTAGGCGGTCGCGGGATCCATCACCCGCGGCCACGGATGGACCATGCGCTCCCAGAGCGCGACGATCGACTCCCCCCACGGGGCCCAGGGATCGGCCGCGCTGCCGTGGCGCTCCAGCACACGTCCCTCCTTGTCGATCACCGTGCGCACCTCGGAGAGCTCCGGAGCGATCCCGCCGCTGGCGAAGGCTCCATAGGCGCGGGCCATCCCGAGGGGCGTCTGGTCGGCGCCGAGCACCTCCGAGGTGAAGCCGGTCAGGCGCCGCGGCAGGCCCAGGCTGGCGCCCCACGCCTGGTAGTCCTCGAGGGTGGTCGACTTGAGCACGTGCTGAAGGACCCGAAGGCTCACCGAGTTCTGCGAGCGCGTCAGGGCATCCCAGACCAGCATATCGTCCTTGGTCCTCTTGCCCGTGGGGTTGTAGTCCCCCTCGCGGAAGGGGGCCCCGGAGAAGAGGGCCGAGGGCGGGAGCCCCAGATCGTAGGCCTTGGCGTAGACGATGGGCTTCATGGTCGAGCCGGACTGGCGGACCGAGTAGGCGCGCTGCACCTCGCTGCGATCGAAGTCCCAGGTGCCGGCCATCGTATCGAGGGCGCCGGTGATGAGGTCGTAGGAGACGACGGCCCCTTCGGTGAGGGGGATCGGCACCAGCTCGAGGCGCAGCGCCTGGCCCTGGCCGCCGCGGATCTCGACGAGCACGACGTCCCCGGGGGCCAGGGCCTTGCGAAAGTCCGCGAGCTTGGGGTCCAGGCTGACCCTGGCCTCGCGCCGCGCCTCCTTGTCGAGGCCCCTTGGCAGCTCGGTATAGGGGCCCGCCCAGGTGGTCTCCTCGAGGTAGAGCCTGCCTGCGCTGGCTTCGCTGAGCTCCGCCACGGCGGCGCCGGCGGTGACCTCGGAGATCCGCGCCAACATGCGCTCCCCCTCCTCGGGCTCCCCCTTTGGAGCATAGGGCGCCGACCGCTCGAGGAAGTCCGCGCGCTCGAGGTTCGCGAGCGCTCCCGGGAAGCCCTGCCGGCGCGCGAGCTGCTCGAGGTGCTCGCGCAGGGCAGCCTCGGCCACCCGCTGGTGGGAGGGATCGACCGCCATACGCACGGTCAGTCCCTTGGAGAGCCAGCTCTCGCCTCCCTCCTCTCGATCGCTGTAGCGGGCGGCGATGTCCTCGCGGATCGGCGCCGCATATCCCGGCACGTGATCGCCGAGGGTATCGCGGATCGGGTGCACCTCGAGGGCGGCAGCGAGGGCGCTCGCCTCCTGCTCCCTATCGATCCAGCCCTTCTTGGCCATCTGCCCGAGCACCCACCCCATGCGATCGGTGGAGCGCTCGAGGTCCACCCACGGGTTCACTCGGCTCGGCGACTGGGCGAGGCCGGCGAGCATGGCGCACTCCGCGAGGCCCAGATCCCAGACATCCTTGCGGAAGTAGTTCTGGCTCGCGGCCTGGACGCCATAGGAGCCGTGCCCGAGGTAGATGGCGTTGAGGTACCAGGTGAGGATCTGCTGCTTGGTGTAGAGGGTCTCCATGCGCCGGGCGAGGATCGCCTCGCGCACCTTGCGCTCGTAGCTCCGCTCGGCGCCCACGATCTGCTTAGCGAGCTGCTGGGTGATCGTGCTGGCGCCCTGGGTGATGCGGCCGGCGCGCAGGTTGGTCCACATGGCGCGGGCGACCCCCTTCAAGTCCACCCCCTCGTGGAAGAAGAAGCGGGAGTCCTCGGCGGCGAGGAAAGCGAGCACCAGATCCCGCGGGAGCTGGTCCCAGCGCACCTGGATGCGGCGCTGGTCGTACCACTCGCCCACCACCTGGCCGTCGGCGGACTCGAGGCGGGAGACCCCCGGCGCCACCAGATCGTCGAAGCGATCGAGGCGGGGGAGGTCCCGCGCATACCAGGCGTAGACCCCGAGGCCGGTGAGCCCGACCGCCAGCCCCGCCGCGATCGCAGCCACCACGAGGGCCCGGAGGGCGAC
>CAZEHU010000572.1:0-3058 GCA_964511605.1 uncultured Myxococcales bacterium | reverse complement strand
GTCGAGGCGATGAAGTGCAAGGACGCGCTGCCCACCCTCGCCCAGATGTTCGACGACGGCCTCTTCCAGGATCGCATCCTGCGGGTGGTCAAGCACATCGGCGACAAGGAGGGCGGCGCCTCGGTCCTCCGGACCGCCCTGATGAACCGCGACACCGGCAAGCTCGCCTGCTCGATCGTGCAGGACTGGGAGCTCGCGGCCGCGCGCCCGGAGCTCGAGAAGATCCTCACGGGCACCGCCCTGCCCAAGCACCGCCCGGAGGCCCTCTTGGCCATGCTCTCTTTCGAGAAGGCCGAGAACATCGAGGATCTGCTGATCTCTCTGGCCGCGGCCGACCCGAACCTGCAGGGCATCCAGGTCAACCGCATGGCGGTGGACAAGCTGGGGGAGCTGAAGAGCCAGAGGGCGATCCCGACCGTCATCCAGACCGCCTTCATGCGCGACAACCGTGGCCAGAAGATCTACCAGGCCGCGCGCACCGCCCTGGCCCGCATCGGACCCACCGCCGTCGATCTCCTCATCCAGACCGTGGACGGAAAGAACGAGGAGCTCAAGAAGTACGCCCGCGCCGAGGGCATCCAGGACTGGGAGTGGCGCTATGGCCCGGAGATCGTGCAGCTCCTCACCGATCAGCTCCAGGGCAAGGTGGGCGTGGCCCTCGCCCGGAACATGACCCATGAGCTCAACAAGCCCCCCGGCGTCAGCCCGGCGATGGAAGAGAGGTGGCGGGTTGGGCAGCTCAACCGCTTGAAGATCTCCATGCTCGGTATGGGCCACGCCGGTCCAGCGAGCGCGGTCGCGCCCCTGAAGGCCATCGTCCTCGATCCCCTCGCCGACGCGGTCAACCAGCGCCTGCACTCCGCCACCTCCCTGGCCCTCATCGGCACCAAGGAGGCCCAGGCGGCGCTCCTCGAGATCTTCGATACGACCAAGGACGATCGCTTCCGCGGGCCCCTCCTCCAGCCGATGGGCATGGGACTCGATATGGAGCACCAGACGAAGTTCTTCGCGCTGAAGCTCGATACCAGCCCCTACTTGCAGGAGCAGCTCAAGGAGAAGAAGTTCGCCACCTATACGGGCGTCGTCGCGGCCTGCAAGGCGGACATGGGCTGCTACGCCCAGAAGCTCCAGTCCGAGGACAAGGACGAGGTGGTGAAGGCGGCCGTCATGCTGGCCCGGGCCACCGGCGATGCCGTGCCGGCGGCCCGCAAGGCCCTGACCACGAAGTTCGTGAACACCCCCGCGAACAACATCGACGTGCGCCGCTTCACCCTGATGGCCCTGACCCGCATCGGCGACGTCTCGACCGGCGAGGAGCTCCTGAAGATCGCCCAGAATCTCGATCCCTCCGACAAGTATTGGCCGGCGGAGCTCGAGGTCTACGGCGCGGCGCTCCTCCACCGGGGGAGCGAGTAGCGCGACTCGAAGACGACCAGGCCCCCCCGCGTGCCGACCCATAGCTCGCCGCCCCACTGGATCGCGGCGGTGACGTCCTCCGAGGGCAGGGGGCCGATCGTCTTCGTGCCCGCAGGGCCGTCTGGTCCTGAAGGGGTCGCGGCGAGCAGGCCATCCCCGAGGGTAGCGACGAGGAGCGCTCCATCGGCCTGGGGGAAGAGGCCCGAGGGGTTGACCCAGGCCGCCTCGAGCCCGTCGATGGGGCTGCTGGTGCCGTCCGGGTGGAGGCGGACGACGCCCGCATCGTAGGTGCCGGCCAGGGCCGCCTCCGGATCGAGCGGGTCGGCGTGGATCGCGTGGACCCAATCGTGCGGTAGCGCTCCCGAGGAGCGGGTCCACGTCTTCGCCCCCTCCGGGCCCAGGCGCACCGCCCCCGCCGCGGTCCCGGCCCAGATGGCCCCATCCGGGCCGACGTCCACGCTGTAGACCCGCCGGCTCGGGAGCCCCGCGGCCGTCGTCAGGGAGCGCACACGCCCATCGGGCTCCAGGACAGCGAGCCCCTGACCGGTGGCCATCCAGAGGGCTCCGCCAGGGGCGAGCGCGAGACCGTTGATGTGCTCGGAGGCCAGACCGAGGGGCACCCGCGAGGCGCGGGCATCACCCTGCACCCGCCAGAGGCCCGAGGGGGTGGCGACCCAGAGCGTTGGGCCATCGGAGAGCATGGCGTTGACCAGCCGTGGACCCGAGCGCGGCTCGAAGCGTCCAGGCGAGACCGCCACCGCCAGGCCGCGATCGAAGCTGCCGATCCAGAGGCGCCCCTCGTGCTCGACAAGCGAGGAGATGTGGCCCGAGGGCAGCCCGGACAGCGGCCTCGCGGGCCTCAGGCCGCAGGCGGGGCCGGGCGCCAGGGGCTTCGGGCGGCCCGCGAGGGCCTCGCTGAAGCAGCCAGCGTAGACCCCGCGCTCGATGCGGCGGGGCCGGGCGCCCACCTTGGCGGCGAGCTTCCACCAGCCATACATGCCGGCACCGATGTGCAGGGCGCCTCGCTGGTCCACGTGAAGCGCGGAGATCTCCCGGCGGCCCAGGACGTGGTGATGCAGAGCGTGGGTGCCCTCGCTGTCCAGCCAGTAGAGGCCGGAGCGTCCGGTGCCGATCCAGAGCCTCTCCCCATCCTCCGCCAGGGCGCGCACCGCGTCGTCGGGCAGGGCGGGGACCGCGCGGAACGTCTCGCCGTCATACAGCGCGAGGCCAGCGGACCGGAAGCCGATCGCCACCTCCGAACCGAAGGAGGCCAGAGCTTGGGGGTGCGGCCCGGGCAGCCCCTCGCACGGTGTGTGCAGCCGGACGACCTCGCCGCTCGCGCTGCGCTCCACCAGGGCGCCATCGCGGGCGACGAGCACGATGTCCGCGTCGACAGCGAGGCGCGCGCGCTCCGGCCCCTCCGGGACCACACAGCGTGGGGCCGCCAGCGCGGAGACCGAGAGCGCGGCGCCCAGGAGCGCACCGAGCAGGGGTCCGAGGAAGCGGGCGGCGGGGCGCAGCCACGTGCGACGGGCCGGGCCCCAGGACGAGGGGTTCGCGCTCACAGGGTGACCCCGCTCGCCACCACCACCTCGAGGGTGCTCTCGGAGCCATTGTCGGCGTAGTCCACCGCGACCAGGCG
>CAZEHU010000571.1:0-3063 GCA_964511605.1 uncultured Myxococcales bacterium | reverse complement strand
CCCGCGCCTCGCCCGCCAGCACCAGAGCCACCTGTCCAGCTCCCTGGTCTGGAGCACCGTGCCCCAGATCGCCGCCCAGCTCGTCATGGCGCTCGGCTCCCGCGAGGAGCTCGACAGCGCCTACAACGTGGCCCACGGCCTCAAGATCCTGGCCTATGGCGTGCCCTTCCAGGGCCTGCTCCTCGACTACATCCGCATCTATCGCGACGAGGCCACGATGCTGGAGCGCATCCGCGAGGCCCAGGGGGAGCTCGAGCAGAGCCGCGAGATGTATCGGACGCTCGCCCGCAACCTGCCGAATACGGCGGTCTTCATGGTGGACCAGGCGCTCCGCCCCGTCATCGCCGAGGGCTCCGACCTGCTCCGCCTCGGCGGCCCCACCATCCGGCTGGACGGACGTCGTGGCCTCGGCGCCTCTCCGGAGCTGTGGGAGGCCCTCAGGCCCTCCCTCGTCGTCGCGCACGAGGGGGTGTCCTCCAGGCTCGAGTACGCGGAGCACGGCCGCATCTTCCAGGTCCAGACCATGCCGGTCTCCGGCGAGGCGGGTGCGGTGCTCGCCGCGATGGTGGTGATGACCGACATCACCGAGCAGCGGGAGGCGGAGCGTGCCCTCCGCTTGACCCAGTTCTCCGTGGAGCGCGCGGTGGACGCGGTCTTCTGGTTCGGAGAGGACGGCAACATCCTCTACGTCAACAAGGCCGCGTGCCGTCAGCTCGGCTACGCCCGCGACGAGCTCCTCGCGATGAGCGTCTACGACGTGGATCCAGACTGTACCGAGGCGATCTGGCCGGAGCGCTGGTCCGCCGTGAAGGTGGACTCGAGCCTCACCATCGAGGGCCATCTCCGCGCGCGGAGCGGCAACCTCCTGCCGACCGAGATGAACGTGCGCTACCTGGAGTTCGACGACCGGGAGTACGCGTGCGCCTTCGCGCGCGACATCTCCGAGCGCGTCACCCAGGCACGCCTGCGCATGGAGAAGGAGGCCGCCGAGGCCGCCAACCAGGCCAAGAGCCACTTCCTGGCCCATATGAGCCACGAGCTCAGGACCCCGCTGAACTCGGTGATCGGCTTCGCCGACATCCTGCTCAAAAACAAGCGTGGCAACCTCGCCGACAAAGAGCTGACCTACCTCCGCCGCATCAGCGACAACGGCACCCACCTGCTCTCCCTCATCAACGCCGTGCTCGACCTCTCGAAGGTGGAGGCGAACCGAGAGGCGGTGGTGGTCGACGAGGTGGACGTGGCCGAGCTGGCCCGCAGTGTGGTGGAGACCATCGCCGTGCAGGCGAGCTCCAAGGGCATCGAGCTCCGATGTCAGGTCGTCGAGGGCCTGCCGGCGGTCCACACCGACCAGGCGAAGCTCCGGCAGGTGCTCATCAACCTCGTGGGCAACGCCATCAAGTTCACCGAGAAGGGGATGGTGATGGTCCGCGTGCTGCCGGTGGCGGGCGAGCGCGGGCGCATCCGCATCGACGTACAGGATACCGGCATCGGCATCCCGGAGGAGAAGATCCAGGCGATCTTCGAGCCCTTCGAGCAGGCCGACGCCTCCACGCAGAAGCGCTATGGGGGCACGGGCCTCGGGCTCTCGATCACCCGGCGCCTCGCCGAGCTCCTCGGCCATCGGCTCGAGGTCGACAGCGAGCTGGGCAAGGGCTCCACGTTCAGCATCATCGTCAAGCGCACCCGCCGCCGGGCCCTCACCAGCTCCAGCGGCCACACGCCCCGGGTCGGGCTGCGGACGGACGTTCCGGCCGTCGCTCCCGGCGATGGGGGCCAGGGCGAGCGGCTCACCGCCGCCGAGGGCGCCCTTGCCCTGGTCATCGACGACGATACGGACGCCCGCCTCCTCCTCGCCCACGCCCTCGAGGAGTACGGCTGCCGCGTGCTCACCGCCAGCTCGGGCCGCGATGGGCTGCGCATGGCCCGCGAGCTCCTGCCGGACCTCATCCTCCTCGACGTGCTGATGCCGGAGATGGATGGCGTGGAGGTGCTCCGCAAGATCCGGGCCTTCCCGGCCCTCAGCACGGTCCCGATCGTCATCGTCAGCATCGTCGGCACCGAGCGCCGCGACGAGCTCCACGAGGCCACCTACATCATCGACAAGCCGGCGAGCCGACACGTCTTGCACGACGCGGTGAAGGCCGCGCTCGATCAAGATCGCAAGCGTGTCCTGGTGGTGGACGACGACGAGCTCGTCCGCGAGTTCGTCACCGCCCTGCTGATCGGCGAGGGCCTCCAGGTCCGCACGGCGTCCAACGGGGAGGAGGGCCTCGGCGTGCTCGAGCACTTCAAGGCCGACCTCGTGATCCTCGACCTGGTGATGCCCGTGATGGACGGCTTCGGCTTCCTCGGCGCGGTGCGCTCCCGGGGGGGGCTCGTCGAGCTGCCGGTCGTCGCGATGACCGGGCGGGATCTGACCGGGGAGGAGGAGCGCTTCCTCGAGCAGGAGTGCCTCGCGATCCTGCCCAAGGGCCGGGACCTGGCCCAGCGCCTGATCCAGGTGGTGCAGATCCAGGACGAGGAGGAGGCGCCGGTGGGAGCCTCCCTCCACGAGCACGAGACGAAGCCGGAGCGAGGCATCGCTCCCAACGCGCAGGACGCCCCCGCGCGGCAGATCCCCGGGCTGCGCCGCCGCCCCGCCGCCGGGGCCCCGGACGCGTCCACCCTGAAGACGGCCCCCGCGGTCGATCCCGCCGAGATCGTGATGGACCCGGATCGTGTCCCTACGGCCCCCCACGGGCGCCCAGCCGAGCCGTCCATCGATCAGGACGAGCCGACACCGCGGGTCGGCATCGAGCGCCCCCGAGCCGGCGATCGCGCGGAGATCAACACCGAGAAGGTGCCGAAGACCCGGCCTCGCTCCCGAAAGCGCAAGGTGTGAATCGCGGCGCGGCCCTTGCCACGCCCTACCCTCCCTTGCGCGCCCGGAGGAGGATCCAGGCCCCGCGGATCCGCCGCTCGTAGGCCTCGAAGCCGGCCTGCTCGCACCACGCGCGGAGATCGGCGTCCAGGAACATCTCGAAAGCGGCGGCCCGCTCGAGGAGCCGCTCGAGGCGGCGA
>CAZEHU010000570.1:0-3065 GCA_964511605.1 uncultured Myxococcales bacterium | reverse complement strand
ACCTTCGATCCCGACAAGGACGCGGTCTTCGTCCGCTTCCTCCACGCCCAGACCCAGGACGACATCCCCCTCGGTGAGCCGGTCTTCGAGGCCTGGATCTCCGAGAACGATCCCTGACAGGGGGCTCAGCCCCCCGCCCCCTCCCAGAGCACCTTGGCCTCCCCCTCGAGCACCACGGTGCCGTCCTGGGTCGTGCACTCGGTCTCGAGCGTATAGATCGGCTTGTCCTCCCGGGCTTCTTTGACCGTGCAGGTGGCGGTGACGGTATCGCCGATACGCACCGGGGCGCGGAAGCGGAGCGACTGCGAGAGGTAGATGGTACCCGGGCCCGGCATGCGCGTGCCGATCACCGCGGAGATGTAGCCGGCGGAGAGCATGCCGTGGGCGATGCGGCCCTCGAAGCGGGAGGCCGCGGCGGCCACGGCGTCGAGGTGCACCGGGTTGGTATCCCCGGTGACCCCGGCGAAGAGCACCACATCGGCGTCGGTGACGGTGCGGGACAGGGAGGCGGTGGTGCCGATGGGCAGGCGCTGGGACATCGGGGGACTCCGAGGAGGTAGGCGGATAGAGGGGAGGAGGGGCTAGCCAAGGCAAGCGGCCCCTCGGTGGGCCGCCCCAATAGGCGCGGGGATACTTGCGTCAACCGCTGGAGTGGGATCACCCTCGGGCCCCCGGTCCACGCTCGGAGGCTCCGATGACCCTGTCCCGCCCCCTCGCCCTCGGTGCTGCCCTCACGCTCGTCATAGGTGCGCTCGCCATAGGTGGGGGCTGCACGGTCGCCGAGCTCGGGCCCAAGCCCGACGCGAGCCCCTCGGAGCCGGAGGCCAGCGAGGATGCCGTCGCCGACAGCGAGCCCGCCGCGGAACCGGATTCGGAGCCGAGCTCCGAGCCCGACACCGCTTCGGGAGAGCAAGATACGAGCGAGGCGACCGATACCTCGGACGTCACGGCCTCGCCCGACGCCGACAGCGAGGAGGGCGACGCCAACGACCCGGCGGCCGACAGCTCCGACGTCCCGGAGGCCGGCGAACCCAGCGACGCCGCGGAGGGCGTCGACACCACCGACACCTCGACGCCGTCCGACGCCTCCGACGCCGCCGCTGCAGATGACACGTCCGAGGGCGATGTCGCCGCCGGCGACGCGGCCCAGGGCGACGTCGCCGATCCGGCCGACGCCCCCGACTGAGCAGGCGGCCTGAGCGTGCTCTCCCCTTGCCTCGGCAGCCTCGAGCCCGCCTCGGCTGCGGGCGGTCGCGGGCGCCATGGGCTCCTGCCTTCGCGCCTCGGGGGCCTCGAAGATCCTGAAGGTGCCTCGCTCCCCGAGGCCCTGCCGCCCGTCGTGGACGCCCACGTCCACCTCTTCCCGGATCCCATGTTCCGTGCCCTCTGGCGCTGGTTCGATGCCCACGCGTGGCCCGTGCGCTATCGGCTGAAGACCCCGGCGGTGCTGGAGTTCCTGCTCTCCCGCGGGGTCGAGCACGTCGTCGCGCTCCACTACGCCCACGAGCCGGGCCTGGCCCGGGGCCTGAACCAGTACATGGCCGCCATCGTCGCCCAGCATCCACAGGTCACCGGCGTAGCCACGGTGCTGCCCGGCGAGCCGGACGCGGCGGCGATCCTGGAGGAGGCCTTCGCCCTGGGCCTCCACGGCGTGAAGCTCCACTGCCACGTGCAGTGCTTCGCGCCCGACGATCCCAGCATGGCCGAGGTCTACGATACCTGCGTCGCCCACGACAAGCCGCTGGTGATGCATGCGGGCCGGGAGCCGGCGAGCCCCGCCTATCGCTGCGATCCCCACGCCCTCTGCGCGGTCTCGCGGGTCGAGGAGGTGCTGCGGGGCTGGCCACGCCTTCGCCTCGCGGTTCCGCACCTCGGCGCCGACGAGTTCGCCGGCTACCGCCGCCTGCTCGAGCAGTACGACAACCTCTGGCTCGATACGACCATGGTGATCGGAGGCTTCTTCCCCGGCGAGGTGCGCTGGGATCTGGTGGCGGCGCGGCCGGAGCGGATGATGTACGGCACCGACTTCCCGAACCTGCCTTATGCCTGGGATCGGGAGGTGCTGCGCCTCGCCCGCGGGGTGCCGGACGAGGCCCTCGCGCCGATCCTGGCCACCACGGCCTCGGAGCTCTTCGGGCTCGAGCTCGTGTGAGCCGAAGGAGGGGCTGCGTGGCTACGACCAGCACCGTCGAGCCCCTCACCGTGCGGGCCAGGGGTCTCGGCTTCACGGTCGACGCCGCCGGCCCGCCAGCGGGCGTCCCGGTCTTCTGCCTCCATGGCTTCCCGGATCACCGAGGCACCTTCTCCGAGCTGCTCCCGATCCTGGCGTCCGAGGGCTATCGGGCCTGGGCCCCTACCTTGCGCGGCTACGAGCCGTCGAGTGTGCCTCCGCCGGAGGACGCCCGCTTCGATCTCGTCACCCTCGCGACGGACCTCTTCGCCCTCGCTGATGAGCTCGGGGTGGAGCGCTTCCACCTCATCGGCCACGACTGGGGAGCCGCCATCGGCTACGTCGCGGCCTCCCTCGCCCCGGAGCGCCTCGCGAGCCTCGCGACCCTGGCCGTGCCGCCCTTCACCCGCCTCGCGGAGATGGTGCTGCGCTTCCCCCTCGCGGGCCTCAAGGACTGGTACATGCTGGCCTTCCAGCTCCGCGGGCTGAGCGAGCGGGCCCTCTGCGCCCGCGAGGGTGCCTTCGTGCGCCAGCTCTGGCGGCGCTGGTCTCCGGGCTGGTCGCCTCCGGTGGGCTACGTCGATGGTGTGGTCGAGAGGCTGAGGGCTCCCGGCGTGGCCTCGTGCGTGCTGGGCTACTACCGCGCCCTGCCCGGCGTGCACCGAGCCGCCACGCGGAGGAGCTGGAAGCACCTGCTCGCTCCGCCTCCCACAGATCGGGTGCCGGTGCTCGCCCTCTCCGGGGTGCGCGACGGCTGCCAGGATACGCGCCTGTACGACCTCGTGCCCGAGGGTGTCCGGGTGATCCGGATCGAGGGCGCCGGCCACTTCCTGCACCTCGAGCGGACCGAGGAGGTGCACCGGCACCTCCTCGGCCACCTGGCAGAGGCCTCTAC
>CAZEHU010000569.1:0-3065 GCA_964511605.1 uncultured Myxococcales bacterium | reverse complement strand
TTGCCGACTTGTCGGACGCGAGATCGGCCGACAGCGGCGTCGAGACGCCGACGAAACAATGCGGCACAGCCTCCTGATATGGAGTGACCCTCTGTCAAGCCCCAAGACCTTCGTGGTTCCTCCCCTGGGCGGAGCCCGTCCCTCCGGGACGCCCGTGGAGGCAGACGGAGCAGGCTTCTTCGACGACGAGTCACTCTGATATTCGTGGGTTACGCTGCCGAGGCAGCGCAGAGCGCACATGACCGTGCTCCGTCGCGGAGGGGCGCTGTCTAGGATCGTGGATCGGGTCTCCCCCCCTGCCGAGCCACCGGCATGATGGAGGTTCGAGGTCCGCCACATAGGAGGCTCGCGCGTTCTCCGAGCCGTGCCTCCCTCCGTCTGCCTCCACGGGCCCCCGAGGGGCCTCGCGTTCTGGGACTTCTCAGCCATGCACCCCCTGCAGCTCAGCGCTGTGCTTGGCGAGGACGACCCAGACGAAGCCCACGAGCTCACGGGCGATCGCCATCACGGCCTTGTTCTGGTGCTTGCCGCTCCGGGTCAGCCGCCAATAGCGCCGGTGCAGCCGGCTCTGCGCCTTGTCGGCGACGTCGATCGCCCAGCCGGGCTGGCCGGCACGTCGACGCCTCAGCGCCCTGCCCGTCGTGCACGAGCGCGTGTAGTTCCAGGCCGCCTCGGTGAACAGCCGCCTGAGCCGGCTGTTGCCGCTCTTCGTGATCCCCCCCTTCGAGGAGGACCCTCCGCTGCTGTGCTCGCTCGGCGTCATCCCGAGGTAGGACATCAGCGCACGCGGGGAGTGGAACCGCTCGAAGCCGTGGAGCTCGGTCACGATGCCCATCGCCGTGGTCGTGTCGATGCCCTTGAAGCAGCGAAGCAGCGCCACCGGCACCTTCACGGGCTCCTGCTGGGCCGCCACCTCGATGGCGGCCTCGAGCTCGCGGACCCGGTCCCTGGCCTGACCCAGCGCGCGTACCAACGAGTCGAAGGCCAGCTTCAGGTGGGCGTGCACGAAGCGTTGCCGATCGAGCCACGCCAGGTGCTTGTCCGTCCACAGCACCTTCCCCCCGGTGAAGGTCCGGCCATGGCGGAGCAGGAACTTCGACAGGCGCTGCTTCGCCCTCTTCTCGTCCTGCTTCGCCGACCCCCGGGCTCGGCACAGCTCACGGCGAGCCTCGTCCTCCGGCGAGGGCGCGGCGACCTCCGTGAGCAGACCTGCCCTCAGCAGCTCCGCCAGCTTCCTCGCGTCACGGCGATCGGTCTTCACCCGCTCGCCGGGCTTGCGGGGGATGAGCGAAGGCGCGATCATGCGGCAGCGGAACCCCTCCACGGCGTTCAGCCGCCTCTGAAGCACGTAGCCCGTCGGCCCCGCCTCGTAGCACAGCAGGACCTGACCGCTCCACAGACCGCGCAGCTTCCGGATCAGACCGGAGACCTTCGCCTCCGTGTTCGGCACCCGCCACTCGAGCGGCTGCTGCTGTCCCGGCTGCAGCACGGCCACCTGGATGAACGACTAGTGAACGTCGAGACCGACGTAGCTGGTAGACTCACTGATGACCGGCTCCTTGACGCCTGCGGCTCTGAGGCCTCCCGGCCCCAACCCGCGTTCAGTGTTGACGGTGAATCTACACCGTGCGCCTTGGAGCCGGTCGCTCCATAGGGTCTAGGCATCCGGGGAGACGTAGGGGAGTCGCGGTCGGGGCCCGCGAAGGCCCGCGCGATCACGGATACCAGGTGACCTGAAGCTGGGGCTGCGGGAAGAAGACCACGTGGTCCGGGTGCTCGGTATCGAGGGTGCTCACGAAGCCGATCCCACCGTAGACGTCGAGGGTCTCGAGGGGGGCCCACGAGAGGCCGACGTCGACGTGCACGAACTCCCCGAGATCGTACAGGGCCTCGTAGCGCTCGAGGTCGAGGCCGAAGCGATCGCCGGAGCGCAGCGGCGTGGCCATGCCGAAGCCGATCGAGGGGGTCAGCGCGCGGCGGAAGCCGAAGAGCCGGATCCGAGTGTCGATGATCGGGTAGACGACGCCGACCGAGACCCCGACCTCCACCAGCTCCCGGTGCATCCAGGAGAGGGTGAGCGCAGCGAGGCCATCGTAGCCGCCGCTCAAGCCGACGCCCGCCTTGCGCCCGGTCCGCGGTCCCGGCGGGCGCGTATCCGGGGAGGGCTGGGCTGGCCCGGGCGCCGGCGCTCGTCGGATCACCGCTCCGCCGCCCGGCAGTCTACGCCCCACGGGGACCACCGTGCGTGCGGGCCGCTTCCGGGTCGTGGGGGGCGGCGGGCGCGCCGAGGAATAGCGCGCGATGCGTGCCAGGAAGTCCGGATCATCGAGCAGGCGGGGATCGAGGCGGGCTGCGGGGCGCCAGTGCGCGCGGGCATCGTCGAGGGCGTCGAGGGCATCGAATCGATCCCCGAGCCCAAGGTGGGCCTTCGCACAGGCCTGGCGCGCCGGCATGTCCAGCGGACGAGCCGCGGCCGTGGCAGCAGCCTCGAGCTCGTCGCAGGCAAGGGCGGCCGCACCGGACTTGCCGTTCGCCACCAGGGCCGCCACGCGCTCGGCGTCGGTCGCGGGCGCAGCGGGCTCGGGGGTCCCTGAGGGCGTCGCTACGGGAGCGGGGGCGCCGGCCGCCGGGGTGCGGGGAGGAGGTGCCGGAGCGGGTGCCGCCGGATCCGGCGAGGTCGCCTCGGAGGGAGGCGGCGACTGAGCCCTCGCTGCGGATCCGGGAAGGGAGGCGGCGAGGGCGACCGCAGCGGCGAGGAGGGCGCCGCGGATCGACGGGGACTCACCCCTCATGCCTCCGCTCCTGCCGCCGCCGCACCGGATGCCGGGGCCTCGTCCTCCTGGGGGGCCAGCACAAAGTCGAGCTGGCGTGCGAGATCCGGCTCGAAGCAGCGCCGGCAGCGTGCCTCGTACTCTCCGATCGCGCCGACCAGGACACGCCCATCGTCCGAGACCATGCGCTGGGAGCGATTGGCCGGGGCCCCGCATCGTGAGCAGACCGCCAGGGTCTTGGTCACGTACTCCGCGATGGCCATGAGCTGCGGCATCGGCTCGAAAGGGCGGCCC
>CAZEHU010000568.1:0-3072 GCA_964511605.1 uncultured Myxococcales bacterium | reverse complement strand
CCCGGAGTCCCTCGCCGCCCGGGCCGTGCCGTCGCTGCTGCCGCCGTCCGCGACGATCACGTGCTGGATGGCGTGGGCCGGGAGCGAGCCGATCACCTCCCGGATCGCCCCGACCTCGTCGAGCACGGGGATCACTACGGCCACCGATGTGCTGCGAACGGTGGTCTCCTTGTCCGGGGATGCCGGCCGGGGATGGGCGAGGTTCACGGGCTCCGCGCCGTCCCGCGGGCCACATACGCGAACCCGGCCGCGTCGAGGAGCATGAAGGGGGCGATGACGTAGACCTCCGCCCACAGCAGGGCCAGGGAGGCCACCAGGCAGTAGGCCGCCAACATGCCCTCGGCCAGCCGCAGCCCGTCAGGGCCGGCGACGTAGCGCCGGCGTGCCTGATCGCCCCGCGCCACCAGGCCCAGCTTGGGGGTCCGCACGAAGGGGCGATCCGGACCGCGGAAGGCTCGCAGCACCGCTCGCCCATTGGACACGGCGATGCCGATGCCGAGG
Source organism: uncultured Myxococcales bacterium (assembly GCA_964511605.1). GTDB lineage: Bacteria > Myxococcota_A > UBA9042 > PHBI01 > JACKFB01 > CAZEHU01. The sequence goes on along the minus strand of CAZEHU010000568.1, from coordinate 2,571 downwards.
AGCGTCAGGTGTCCGATGTCGTGCAGCGGGCGGGTCGCCCGGCCCGCCAGGACCCGCTGCGCGTAGACGTACAGGAGGGTCGGCCCGCTCATCGCCAGCGCGAAGGGGAGGAGCAACGTCCACAAGGAACCCGGCGTCGCTGCGGCCCCCGGCAGGAGCACGCATGGGATCGAGAGCAGCGCCGTCAGGGCGATGAGCGGGTGGACCGCGTAGTGGGTCAGGTGGATCGTGGCCTGGAGCTTCGCGCCGAGGCTCAGCCCGGAGCGCCACACGGGCCCGAGGAGCTTGCGCGCGGTCTGCATGGAGCCGGTGGCCCAGCGGCTCTGCTGCGCCTTGAAGGCCGAGAGCTCGGTAGGGAGCTCGGCGGGGCAGGTGAGGTCTGGATCGTAGACCAGGCGCCAGCCCGCGAGCTGGGCTCGATAGCTGAGGTCGAGGTCCTCGGTGAGGGTCTCTCCGCTCCAGCCGCCGGCCTGCTCGATGGCGCGGCGGCGCCACACCCCGGCCGTGCCGTTGAAGTTCAACAGCCAGCCGTGCCAGGCGCGCGCGGCCTGCTCGACCCCGAAGTGGCCGTCGATAGCCAGGGCCTGGGCGCGGGTCAGCGAGGACCAGTCGCGGTTCAGGTGGGTCCAGCGCCCCTGCACGGCCGCGACCTCCGGATCTTGTAGCCAGCGGGCCGCCCGCAGGAGGAAGCCCGGCGTCGGCACGAAGTCCGCGTCGAAGATGGCGCAGAGCTCGGCGTCGGTCGACTCCAGGCCCGCGGCCAAGGCTCCCGCCTTGAAGCCGCTCCGCTCGGTCCGGCGGAGGTGCTGGGTGCGCAGGCCGCCGGCGGCCAGGCGCCCGAGGTGCTGCGCCACCAGCGCGGTGGTGCCATCGGTGGAGTCGTCCAGGACCTGGATGAGCAGGCGCTCCCTCGGCCACTCGAGGGCACCGGCGGCCTCGATGAGGCGTCCCACCACGTTCTCCTCGTTGTAGACGGGGAGCTGCACGACCATCGAGGGAAGCTCCTGCTCCTGGCACGGCAGAGTCGGCGCGTGCGCCCGGTAGCGCCGGTGCAGGGCCACGAGGAGGAAGCTGTTGGCGCCGTAGACCAGCATCAGCAGGAGGAGGAGAGCGTAGAAGAGGACGCCGCCGAGGGAGAGCGCGCTCACGCTACGGCCCCCGAGCGGGTCCGCCAGGCCTCGGCTGCCAGCAGGCCGGCGGTCGGGAGCAGCTCCAGGGGGACCACCCAAGCGGGCATCCGGCCGCCCGGGGCGCCGTACTGGAGGTAGCTCAGCGGCAGGGCCCCGAGGAGCCACAGCCAGCTCGCGCGGGGGTGCACACAGAGCCAGGGCAGGAGCCACAGGGCGTACCAGGGGTGGAAGGCCGCCGGCAGGGTGAGGAGGTAGAGCCCGGCGACGTAGAGCAGCTTCCGCTCCACAGGCGCGACGGAGCGCGCGATCGCGATGGCGCCGGCCCCCAAGGTCGCTACACAGAGACCGAAAGCCACGGTGCGGGCGTGCTCCCCCACCACGGGGCCCAGCGGGACCTCGAGCAAGGCGCGCAAGCCGATGTTGTGATCTTCTGCGACGCCGACGTATTGCGGCAGGAAGCCCAGGACACCGGCGCCCGCCGAGGCCGCGTAGGCGGCGTACAGGCCCGCGACCACCGCGAGCGCAGGGGCCACGGTCCGGACGGCGTGCCGGAGGCCGGCTCGCCCGCCAGGCCCCCCGGCCAGGGCGGCCAGCGCCACCATGGGGTAGAGCTTGATGGCCCCGGCGACCCCCACCAGCGCACCGGCGAGGCGGGGACGCGCACGGGCGCTCATCGCGACACCGACGAGCAGGGGGAGGAGCGCGGCCTCGAGGTGCCCGCTCTGGCCGACCTCGTACACCGCCAGCGGGTGCCAGGCCCAGAGCACGATCCGCGCCGGATCCAGACCGAGGCCCCGGAGATGGAGGGCCAGCAGCGCGAGGCCGGCGAGCTCCAGCGCGATCATCGCGGCCCTCACGGCGTCGAGGCTGTAGGGCAGGGCGGCCAGCAGCACCTGGGAGCCCGGCGGGTAGACCGTCACCGCGTCGGGGCGGTTGATGCGGGGATGCAGCTCCGTGTCTCTGAGCGCCCTCAGCTCCGGGGCGCTTGGCGGGAAGGCGTAGGGGCTGAAGCCGGCTCGCTGCACGCGGCCATCCCAGGCGTAGCGGTGGACATCGCTCGACAAGCGAGGCGTGTCTTGGGCCGCCAGCAGGCGGAAGAGGGCGGCGAGGGTGACGATGAGCAGCACGCTCTGTCCCGGGCGCCGCCACACCCACCAGGACGCGCCGAGCGCGAGCGACAGGGCCGGGTAGAAGCGCCAGAGCAGGGCATGGCTGCCGTGGATCGCGGGATCGTCAGGGAAGCCGAGTCCATAGATGAGGGCGCTGGCCGCGCCGAGCGCGAGGAGAGGGGCCGCGACCCGGAGGGAGGTCGCCCCGATCACTCCACGCCGACTCGCGGCTCGAGGTCCAGCTCGGTGATCGTGTCGGCCTCGATGAGGGCGGTGGCCGAGGAGATCAGCTCGAGGGGGTCGCCGGCCTCGAGGCGCCCGAAGGCCTTCAC
>CAZEHU010000567.1:0-3074 GCA_964511605.1 uncultured Myxococcales bacterium | reverse complement strand
GGATATCGAGGCGCTCCGCGCCCTGGCCCAGCGCCTCGGCTCCGAGGGCTCCCGGGTGCCACGGGCCGTGGCGCGGGTCCACGCAGCGGGCGACGCGCGCGATGCCCTGGTCCTCGGCGCCACCCGGGCCGCGCTGGGCCTCGGACTCACCGACGCCCTGGCGGCCCTCGGGGAGATCGACCGGCCAAGCGGAGCGACCCTCGGGCTGGTGCAGGAGGCGCTCAGAGCGGCTCGGGAGACGCCGGACGACGCCAACGCCGTGATGCTCGCTATGGGCGCCTGCCAGGCCATCGCGAGCTGGCCGAGCCTGAGCGAGCTGGCTGCCCACCTCCTGAGCCGGCTGATCGTGGCGCCTATCCACCCGGACCTCCGGCTCGGGGCGGCGGCGGCCCTCGCTGCGCACCCGAGCTTGCTTGCGCCTGTGCGAGCGCCCCTGCTCGAGACCCTCGAGGCTGGCTTCGATCAGGCGGATCCCGGCATCCGAGCGGGCCACGTCGGGGCCGCCCTCGAGCTGGGCAGCCAGCACCCGGAGGCCGGACCGATGGTCGTGGCCCTCGTGGCGGATGGCGTGCCGGCGCCCTTCGTGGTCCCGCCCCTCGGCCGTGCCCTCAGGGCCCACCCGCACCTGGCCGCCGGGGTGGTGGGCATCAGCGAGCGCTTCGACGAGCCGCCGATCCACGCCGCGCTGCTGGAGGTGATCGATGGCCTCGCGCGCGAGATCCATAGCGGCCTCCACCTCGCCCCCGCGGCGAGGCTCCCTCTGCTGCGCTACGCCCTGCCGATCGCGGGAGATCTTGGCCGGGGGCTCGACGCGGGGCGGGCCGCCGTCATCGCCGGCTGGCTGGATCGGGACAACCCCTCACAGGCGGAGACCCTGCTGGCCCTGCGCCTGAGCGCCCCCTCCGCCGCGGAGCCGACGCTGCTCGGCCTCCTCGACCTCGCCCTCGGCGCCGCTGGTCATCCCACCACGGAGTCGGTGCGCCTCCTCGCCACGGACGTCGCGAAGGCCCCTCCCCTGCAGGCGGCGGCCGCGTCGAGCGCCCTCCAGGTCCTCCTCCGCGCCGTCCCGGACGCGGACCCGCTCGAGCCGCACCTCCCAGCCATCCGCGCGCGCGCCGACCTCGAGGGCCCCCAGCAGGTCCCCATTCGGGACCTCCTGCATACCCTGGCGACCTTGCCGCTCCGCCTGCCGGAGGGCTGAGGGCCTTACGCGGCGGCTACATCTCCGTCGGGGAGACGTCGACGTCCACACCCTCGTACTCACCGAGGACCACGGTGTCCTTCGGCTGGCCGGCGTGGCCGGCTACCGAGATGTAGGCCGCGCGCATGCCCTTGTAGGCGCCGTTGCGCACATTGTCGATGTCGGCCGCCTCCTTGCGGAGCTTGGCCTCGATCTCCTTGACCTTCGCGATGGCCGCGCCGCCCTTCTGACCGCTGAGGGCCTGGGCCTCGGAGCGGAGAGCGGCCACGCGGGTGCGGCGCTCCTCCTCGATCTTGGCGTGCTTCTCGATGACCTGGACGTGCACCTTGTCGGCGGCGACCCTGATGCCGGCACCCTTGCGCTCTTGGTTCCGGTGCAGGACGCCCACATCGTCGGCGAGCTGCGGCTGGGCGTAGCCCATCGTCCCGCCGCGGGCGATGGCGTCGCCGGCCTCGAGGGCCGCCTTCTCGATCTCCAGCTTGTTGGAGTCGTACATTCCATCGGCCTTGGCGTGCAGGCCCTTGCGGAATCCCTCGGAGCGCACGGCCACGTCGGTCTGCGCGGCCTTGGAGTCCTCGCCGACCACATCGCAGGCGCTGGCGAGAGCCGTGGAGACCTTGGGGTCGAGAGGCCGATCCATCGGGTGGACCGGCTGCCCGTCCGGGCCCATGGGCTGCGGCCCGGACGGGCCCGGAGCACTCCCGCTGGCCTTCTTGTCCTCCTGCCGCTTCACCCAGTCGAAGTAGGGCGTGTACTGAGCGACGAAGCCGTCACGCTTCCCCTTGACCTTCACCTGCTCGCCCGCCAGGGCCTGGTCGTTCTGGTCCAGGGTGGTCAGGAAGCTCTTGCCTTTGCCCTCGAGGAACTTCAGGCGCGTCTTCTCCCGCAGAGCGAGGCGCTCCGCCTTGCCGGCCTTGGTCCAGCTCATGTCGCGCTGCTTCTTGGCGTCGAGCACGGCCTGCTCGGCCCTCTTGGCCTCCATCTCCTTCATCTGGGTCAGGGTCTCGTCGAGCCGCTGCTTCTCCTCCTCGGACAGGAAGAGCTTCACGATGCCCAAGACGCCCTTCATGATCAGGTTCGTGATGAAGCCCATGACCTTGGCCAGGGCCTTCTTCACCATCTGGATCGCGGGACCGATGATCTTCTTCCAGACCCACTGGGCCGCCGCCTTGAGCAGGTTCACGATGGAGAAGAAGGCCTTCTTGCCCTCCATCCAGCGTCGCTTGAAGAAGCCGGCCGCTTTGTACTCCTTCTCCCATGCGGCGCGATCGGCCTCGGCCTTCTTGCGCTCCTCGGCCTTCTTCTTCGCGTCATCGGACTTGACGGTCAGGCCCTTGCCCTCGTTCGCCTTCGAGGTGGCCTTGTCGCCCTCGCCCTTGGCGCCCGCGCGCTTGCCTTTGATCTGTGCCTGACCGTCCGCGATCTTCTTCTTGGAGTCCTGGATGGACTTGGTGTCCTTCTTGGACTCCTTGTCCTGCTTGGTGAGCTCGACGTTCTGCTTCTCGAGGCCGCCCTTGTTCTTCTGGACGGCGGCGAGGGCCTTGTCCGCTGCGACCTTATCCTTGGCGATGGTGACGAGGTCGACCTCGACGAGCTTCTTGATGCTGGCGATGTCCGCGCGCTCTCCCGCGATCCGCGGCAGGAGATCCGCCGAGGGCACCACGGCCCCGTCCGGCGGGGGTGCCGGCATCGGGTCGGCGGGGGCGCCGCCGCCCGCGGCGCCGCCCGTATCGAGGTTCTGGCCGCCGGCCTGGTTGGTGGAGGCTTCCAGCTCGCGTGCGTGGGCGTCGATGCTCGGCGCGACGCCGGCGAGGATCGACTCCACCCGGGCGCCGGTCACCCGGGACAGCGAGTCGGGGTTGAGCGCGTCGAT
>CAZEHU010000566.1:0-3085 GCA_964511605.1 uncultured Myxococcales bacterium | reverse complement strand
GGCGGTTCATCGCGACGATGGAGTCGAGGCCGGGCAGGACGGCCGCCTCGACCCAGCTCTGGGCTCCCAGGTTCTGGAAGCGCCAGGTCTCGACGGTGCGGCTCAGGGCCCAATCGCTGAGGGCTGCGCCGCGCTGGGCGAGGCCGCCGACCACCTTCGTGGCGGCGCTCAGGGGGGAGGGGGTGCTCATGGGGAGGTCTCCGCGCGGGGGGATGGGGTCGTAGCCAGCGCCGTAGCGGGCGCCGGCGCGGGGAAGCGGACCAGGGCCCCGGTCGTGGCGAGCGGCACCTCGATCATCGGCAGGTGCCCGCAGCGCGGGACCACCTCGAGGCGGGCATTCGGCAGCCGGCCGTACAGGCGCTCGCCCCACTCGAGGGGGGTCACCCGATCCTCCCGGCCCCAGAGGATCAGCACGGGCTGCTCGATATCCGGGTAGAGGGGCTCGAGGGTCGAGTAGTCCATGGCGCGGACGCCGGCCAGGGCGGAGGCACGGGTGCCGGGGAGGTCCATGACGCGCTCCACGGACTCGACGAGCTCCTGGGAGATCGCCCGCTCGGGATCGAAGAAGCTGAACGCCATCTTGTCCTCCTGCCGCTCGCCGTAGAAGGCGCCGTAGATCACCTCGCCCATCACCGGGAGCCGGGCCCAAGAGAAGAGGAGGGGCTGCTGCTCCTCGAAGAACATGCCGGCGAGGAGGCCTACCCTTGCGACGCGCCGGGGCGCGAGGGTCGCGGCCCGGAGGGCGATCGCCGAGCCCCACGAGTGCCCTACCACCGAGACGCGCTCGATCCCGAGTTGATCGAGGAGGTCGAGCACCAGGCGGGCCTGCGCGTCGATGGAGTAGTCGCCCTCTGGACGGGTCGTCCAGCCGTGGCCGCGGAGGTCGAGGGCGACGACCCGGAGGCCGGCCTGCGCCAGCGCGGGCCGCACCCGCTTCCAGCTCGCCGTCGTCCCCCCGAAGCCGTGGATCAGCACGACGGCGCCTCGCTCCTCTCGGTGCTGGGGCCGGTCGTCGTGGTAGTGCACGGTCGTCTCCCCGAGCACGTGGTACCCGTCGTCGGGCGGAGCGTCGGGCAGGCGCTCAGGGTGGAAGGCCAGGCAGCCCGAGGCGCCCAGGAGCGCGAGGGAGGCCCAGCACGGAAGGGTCCTGAGCGTGCGAGGCGTCCGTTCGGTGCGGAGCGAGCTCATCGGGCTGCGATCCCCCGGAAGAAGAACTCCACCAGGCGCTGGGTCAGCTCGGCGTAGCCCCCGGCGAGGTCCCTCAGCTCCTCGTCCACCACCATCTGGTTCAGGTTGGTGAGCAGGGCCACCATCAGCTCGGGCGCCAGATCGGAGCGCACATCCCCGCGGCGCTGGGCATCCTCGAGGAACGCGACGAAGCGGCGATGGTTGGCCTCGATGAGCTCCTCGACGAAAGGCCCGAGCTCGCTGTCCGGGGCCATCAGGTCCTCGATGAAGCGATCGGAGGCGCGGCGGGTGGCCTCGATGCGATCGCGGACGATGAGCTGGGCCTTCTCGCGGAAGGGCACGTCCATCTGGCGGTAGCGCTCGACGCGGCGGTGGGCCCCCTCGCTCATCACGCGGAGGATGTGCTTCACGAGCTCGCTCTTGTTGGGGAAGTACTTGTAGAAGGTGGCCTTGCTGCAGGAGGCCTCGCGGCAGACCTCCTCGACGCTGACCCGGCGGATGCCGTAGCGCTCGAAGAGGTCGGCGCCCGCGCGGGTGAGGTGGCGCTTCTTCTTGGGATCTTCGGAGGTCGACGCGGGAGCTCCGTCGGTGGCGTGGGCGAAGCTACCGATGCTGGGGGCGGAGGTGGTCATCGGTACAGGCCCTCCAGCGCCTCGCGGAAGTCGGCTGAGATGCGGGCGCGGCGGAGCTTGAGGGAGGAGGTCAGGTGCCCGGCCCCGACCGAGAGGTGGCCCGGATGGACATGGAAGCGCTTGATGGTCTCGTAGGAGGGGAGCTCCTGGTTCACGGCCTCCACCTCGGCCTGGAGGGCCGCTCGTACAGGCGCCGCCTGGCAGAGCTCGGCGTAGTCCTGGGTGGCCACGCCCCGCTCGGCGGCGAGCTGGCGGAGCGCCGGCTCGTTCGGGACCACCAGCGCCACGAGGTACTTGTGCTCGTCGCCATAGAGCACGACGTGGTCGACGAGGGCGCAGCTCAGGAAGCGCGCCTCGATGCCGGCGGGCGCGATGTTCTTGCCGGCGGAGGTGACGATGAGCTCCTTCTTCCGGCCTCGGATCTCGAGGAAGCCGGCCTCGGTCCACGCGCCGAGATCGCCGGTGGCGAACCAGCCCTCCTCGTCGAAGCACGCTGCGGTCTCATCGGGCATCTTGTAGTAGCCGACGAAGAGGTTGTCGCCGCGGACGAGGATCTCCCCATCGCCGGCGAGCTCGAGCTCGACGCCCGGCACGGGCTTGCCGACCGACTCGAAGTCGAAGTCGTCGAGGCGGTTCATGGTGAGGTTGGGCGCCGCCTCGGTCATCCCGTAGCCCTCGATCATAGGCAGGCCGGCGGCGAGGAAGAAGTCCTTGACCTCGCGCCCCATGCCCGCGCCGCCGGACAGGAGGAAGTGGAGGCTGCCGCCGGTCAGGCGTCGGAGCTCGGCGTGCTGGGCCTCCACCTCGTCGGAGGCTGCGAGCGCGAGGCGATAGAGCTTCTCCCAATAGGCCGGCACGCTGAAGAGCATGGTGGGCCGGGCCTCGGGCAGGACGTCGAGGAGGGTCCACGGATCCGCGAGCCAGGTCTCGTAGTCGAACATGGTGCCCTGGCCCAGGATGCCCCAGCCCGACATATGGCTGATGGGCAGCCAGAGGATGTCGCGGCGCTCGCCGGCAGGCGGGAAGGCGTGCTCGAGCACATCGGTCCAGGCCTCGGCGGAGACCGCGAGGTTGTGGCGGCTGAGCATGACGCCCTTCGGCACCCCTGTGGTGCCGGAGGTGTAGAGGATGGCCACCACGTCTTCGGGGGCGAGAGCGTCGACGAGCTCGGAGAGGCGACCGGGCCGGCGCTGGCGATCCTCGGCGCCGGCGGCGAGGACCGCCTCGAGGGTCGTCACTCGGCGGGCGAGGTCGGGACGATCGAG
>CAZEHU010000565.1:0-3089 GCA_964511605.1 uncultured Myxococcales bacterium | reverse complement strand
GTAGGCATTCGGGGCCGCGCCGGTCTCGTAGTAGCCGCCGGCCCGCACCGTGAGCAGGTCGTCGAGGACTTGGTAGTCGCCGCCGAGGCGGACGCTCCACGTATCCTTCCACGCCTTCTTGATCTGCAGGGGGTCGACCTCCTGCCCGGAGATCTTGCCGTCGAGAACGACCCGATACTCGTCGATGGAGGACCATCCCTCCCAGAAGACGTCGAGCTCGAGATCCCAGCGCTCCACGCCGCTATCGTCCAGGCCGATCCAGCGCACACCGCCGCGGGCGGTCATGGGCAGCTCGAGGGCCAGGGAGGCGTGGATGTCGTCGGTGATGAGGGTGGGCTTGTCGACCTCGACGCCGCCCTCCGGGGTCAGGCCGATAGGGACGACCCGGCCCGCGAGGCCGATCTCCAGGCTCTTCATCGGTCGCACCCAGGCGCCGAGGGTGGCAGTCCAGGCGAAGCGATCGGAGAGCTGGAGCTTGGAGAGCATCTGGGTGCTCTCCGGGTTCGGCAGCGGGTTCAGGCTGGGGGCGCCGAGGGTCGGCACCGTGTCGATTACAAGCTCATAGTCCATCCTCTGCAGATCCACCCATTGCAGGGTCAGGCCGACGCCGAAGGTATCCGGCACCTGCCAGGCGATCGACCCGGAGTAGTAGAGGAGGAGGAGGTCGGCCTCGGTGAGCATGAAGCTCTGCGGGCCATAGTCCTCGAAGTCGTGCTTGCCCACGGCGCTCGGGCCGTAGACGCCGAGCGCGAAGGACAGATCGCCCATCTTGGCCCCGGCCGCGACGAAGCCGCCGAGGGCAAAGACGCTCTCCCGATCGGTGACCTCCTCGAACTCGGTGCCCGCGTAGTCGAGCCAGCCCGGATCAAGGGTGGCCCGCTTGAACCTCGTCTCGTGCAGGAAGACGTTGTGGTGCCACATCACCTCGTGCCCCTTGAGGTGCGTGAGCGCCGCCGGGTTGTAGTGGATCGCGGTCAGGTCGCGGGGGGCGACGGCCGTCGCCGCGCCACGGCCCACGGCCCGGGCGCCGTTGTCGGGCACCTCGAAACCGCCGGCGCGCGCGTCATGGGGCCCCCACGCGGCCAGGGCGAGCAGCGTCGAGCACAGCGAGGTCGCACGGCGACGGATCATGGGCGTCCCTCCGGGGCAGGCGTCACCGGCGGGACTCTAAACGGATGACGCCGGTCCTGCTATCAGGCCGTCGCCTATCGATGCGCCGCCTCGGCGCCGGCGCATCGATGGGCAACGGGCTGCCATGGCGCTATGGTCCACCGCGTGAACACACCCGGCCTCCTCCGCTCTCGCGCGGCCTCTCTGGCGGCGCTCGTCCTCCTCGCGATGCTCACCCCCACAGGGTGTCGCGAGAACCCGGTCGACGCGACCATGAACAAGCTGCCCGCCGCCGTGCTCGGGGATGCGGGGTCGCAGTCCGCCTCGACGCCGGCCCCCGCCTCGGACGTCGAGGAGGGCACGGTCGCCGATACGGAGAGCTTCCTGCTCGACTGCATCAAGATCGAGACCCTCGGCTCCGCGGGGCCGACGGACCTCCAGACGCAATTCCTGGGGGTGGCGTGGACCGCCGACATCAAGGCCTTCAAGCTCAACGTGATGTTCGAGATCCTCGAGCGCTCCGAGGAGACCGGCGCCAGCGTCTTCCAGCTCCGGAGCGGCATCGGCGCAGGTCCCGCGGAGATGTGCGCCCACCCCGACACCGACTCTCCGGCCGTGGGCGGCCAGTGGATGGTGAGCGAGGGCGATATGGTCCCGGAGGTAGATCCCGACCGCCTCGACGATGGCTTCTGCATGGTCGACCTCGAGGAGGGCGCCGCCGCGGGCCCCTTCGCAGGCAAGACCCACTTCCAGCTCACCGCGGACGAGGCGATCTGGATCTACGCCGAGGACAACGACAAGACGCCCTACAACTGCACACCCGACGATCGGCCGGACGCGGTCCCGCTCCGCGCCGCGGCCGTGGACATCACCATCGGCGAGGATGCGCTGACCGCCGCGGGTCGCATGAACGGCTGCCTCAGCTTGGAGGAGGCCACCAAGCTCTGCTCCTGCATCGGCACCTGCGCGGCTCAGGGCCCGGAGGATCTGCAGACCGAGGGCCCCTGCGCCGGCTGTCCCAAGGGCGGCCAGCCCCTCGCCGATCAGCTCGCGGGCATCGTGACCACCGAGCACTGCACCGAGGTGATGGGCGAGGACGCCTTCGACCTCATCGTCTCGTTCTCGGCCAAGCGCCTGCCCAAGACGCCCGACGTCTGCGAGTAGGCGCGAGCCCTCAGCCGCGCGAGAGCTGCGAGAGACCGAAGAGACGCCCGAGCACCAGGCGGGCGGGGGGGAGCATCAGCTCCCGCGCCCACAGGGTGGGTCGGCTTGGGGAGGCGCGACGCGCCGAGGTGAGATTTCGGGTGACCATGGAGGAGCAGTCTAGCGAGGCCGCGTTTCGGGCGTGTTGCGGGTGGGTAAGACCTGGGGGTCATCGCTGGGCTCAGCGAACCCCGGGTTCGGCCGCCTGCAACGTAGCCCCTCCTGCCAGCATTCCGCAGGCCGCGTTCACCTCCTTGCCACCCGAGTAGCGGCGGATCACCGGCTGCCCGAGGTGCCGATTCAGGTGCCCTCGGAAGGCGCTCAGCTCCTCGGGCTCCGGCGGCAGGAAGCGTCCGGTCGCGTCGTTCACGTCGATGAGGTCGACCATCACCGGGGTGTCGCCGACGAGGCGCGCGAGGGCGCGGGCCTCGTCCTCCCCGGTATTGAAGCCGCGGATGGCCACCCAGGCGAGCAGGGCGCGGCGGCGGCGGGCGCTGGCGTGGTCGCGGGTGGCGGCGAAGACCTCCTCGACGGACCACTTCCCTTCGACGGGCAGGACCTCCGCGCGCTTCTCGCCGATCGCCGAGGTGAGGCTCACGGCCAGGCGCTGCTTATGTCCCTCGGCGGTGAAGCGACGGATCTGGGGGACGAGGCCCACCGTGGAGAGGGTGATGCTCTTGGCGCCGATGGCCGGGCCGGAGGGGGAGGCGAGGATCGTCGCCGCGCGGATCACCTGGTCGTAGTTGTGGAAGGGCTCGCCCATGCCCATGAAGACC
>CAZEHU010000564.1:0-3099 GCA_964511605.1 uncultured Myxococcales bacterium | reverse complement strand
GGCCTCCACCGCGATCAACGTCTCCGGTGGTCTGACCCATCTGTTGCCCTTCGCCGGCGTGCCGGCCGCGTTCGCCTCCTATGGCGCGGTCCTCGCAGGGGGCCTGCTCGGCCTCCTGGCCCTCTTCTTCGTGCTCGGCAGCGAGGAGGCCCTCGCTACGGCGCTCCGCGCCGGGCTCCGTCTCGCCCCGGACGCGGCCGCGCCGGCCCCGGCCGCCTCTCGGCGCCGCTTGCCCCCGGAGCCCTGGTGGCGCCGCCCCAGCCTCGCCGGAACCCGCCTCGCGCTCCGACGCCTGAAGGGACGCCTGCGCCTGGCCTCGACGGACGCGGGCGCCATCATCGTCGCCCTCGCGCTCGCCGGCCTCGGGCTCGCCTGGGGCGAGGCGGTGCACGCCCGCTTCAGCGATCGCCCGCGGGTGCACGCCTGGCCGGGCCTCCAAGAGAGCGTTCGGATCCGCCCCCTCGTCCCGGGGACCTTCGAGGTGGTGGGAGAGGGCCCCTGGCAGGGCATCCTGTCCGACGACGAGGTCCGCCGCCTCGGCCCCCTCGAGATCCGCTACCGCGAGGGCCGGCTCTCCCTTATCGGCGCGTGCTTCGAGCGTCCCGAGGGGAGCGCCGAGCCCGTCCGCGTCGGCTTCGAGGGCGTCGTCGCGCGTGCGCTGCCCGGCCCCCTGGCCGCGGTCGCGAAGGCGGCGGGCCTCGGCAGGGCCGAGACCAACCACCTGGTGCTCCCCCTCGCCCCCGTCTGGCTCTCCCACCTGGAGCTGACGCGCGCAGCCGACCCACGATCAGGCGCCCTCGACCACATCCGCGTGCGCGCCGCCACGCCCGGGGCGCGCTTCGCGCTCTTCGACGAGTCCGGCCAGCAGATCTCGCCCCCGCGTGGCGGCGAGGTCGTGGTGCCCGCGGGCTGGTCCGTGGCCCTCGCCCCGGAGGATCGCCGCCTCCGCCTCTCCCTCGAGCTCGACGAGGAAGCAGGGGAGCTCTGCCTGCGCACCACCCGCGCCCCCCTCTGGTCCTGGGCCCTCGATCGCGCCCGCCCCACTGTGCTCGGAGGGCTCGAGCTCCTCCGGCGCGCCCCGCTGGAGCACTCCGTGGACTTCGAGTTCGCCGAGGATCTCAAGCGAGCGGCGGAGGCCGGCCTCGTGGGCGCCGACGCCGCCGGCCGCCTGGTGACAACGTCCTGGGAGGCCCGGGCCCGCGCTGCCTGGGATCCCATCACCCGGCGCCGCTTCCGCCGGGTCTTCCGCATCCGCTCGGGCGAGCGGGGTGAGGAGCACCTGCATTGGGTCCGCGGCTTCTACCGCGACGGCACGAGCCGAGTGCGCCCGGTGGCCGATCCCGAGATCTTCGCCCTCGGCTGGGGCGGAGAGCTGCTCGGCCTCGCAGATCCCCAGCGCTTCCGGCGGCGCCTGCCGGTCAGCGCCGTCGCGCCCGATGTGCTGGAGCCGGGGCGGCTCCTCGATCGACGAGGCCGCACCCTCGTCGAGCGTACGGACGATGGCCGGGGCTGGCGCAGCCTGCTCCGGCGCAGCGGCGCACTGCTCGGCTGGGGATTCGACGATCGAGGCATGTACGGGGGGCTGGTGCGGGTCTTCCGTGGGTTGATGGCGGGTCGAATCACCCCCACCGGCGCCCAGGCCGGCGTCGACGTCCAGATCACCCTCGATCGGGATCTCCAGGCTGCGGTCCAGGAGGCCGTGGACCTGGAGTGCTCGGCCCTGGAGGCCATGGCGCTGGAGGCGGGCGACCTCACCTGGCGGGCCCACGGTCGCGTCCTCGTCCTTGGCCCCGACGGAGGCATCGCAGCCGCGGCCTCGTGTCCGGCCTTCGACGGCTCCGATCTCGACGCCGTGCTGGATGCGGTCACCCTCCAGCGCGACGAGCCGGTGGACGCGCCGGGCCTGGACGCCTGGCGCCGCACCACGACCGTGGGCTCCACCGCCAAGGTGGGCCTTGTGGTGGCGGCCGCCCGCCAGCCCGACGAGCACTTCCAGGCCACGGAGGGGGGCGAGCTCTGCATCCGCGCCGAGGACGACCCCGCCAACGAGGCACGCGGCTGCTTCCTCGAGCGTGGCCGCCTCACCAGCTTCCGCGGACAGACCATCCACCCCATCAAGAACTTCGGGGGGCAGTACTACGGTGGGGTCCCGTCCATAAGGGAGATGCTCCGCCGCTCGATGAACACCCCGGCCGCCTACCTGGCCGGACGCCTCGGCCGAGAGGGCATCCGGGACTTCTGGGCGCTGCTCGACATGGATCGCCCGCTGGACCTCCTGCCGGACCTGCTCGGCCATGATCCGCGCTGGGCCCCCGACATCGATCGCTGGGGCGCCGATCCCCTCACCGCGCGCCGGGCTCGCATCGGGGAGCTGCCGCCGGGGCCCGATACCTGGAGGATCACCTACGATGTGCGCCTGGGCCTCAGCGGATTTACGGATCTGAGCCTCCTGCACGTCGCGGCCGCCACGGCGATCGCCGCACGCGATGGACGCCACTTCCGCCCCCACCTGGTGCGCTCGTTCCGCGATCTCGGAGACGGCACCCTCGCTGCCTACCAGCCGCCGCACCCCTTGCAGGTCATCCCGGTGCGCACCTCGCGCTACCTGAAGGACGCGATGGTCGAGACCGTGAAGCGAGGGACCGCCGCCTCCCTCCGCCGCATGCTGCCGCGGGAGATCTGGAGCGAGTGTGGCGGCAAGACCGGCACCGGCGAGACCACCCGTCTGGAGCACGGCGCGGATCCCGAGCCGGCCGCCGGCGCCAAGCCCGCCACCCAGGATCACAAGCTCTTCACCGGCTTCTGGCCCCGCGCGAGCCGCAGCCCGTGGGTCGTGACGGTGGCGTTCGAGCACGCGAGCCCTCACGATACCCGCGTGGCGATCCGTACCTTCGGCCGAGTCGTCGAGGCCCTCGCCTCGACTCCCTGATGAGCCGCCCGCGCTCCGTCAGGCGCCTCGGGCTCGCGCTCGCGGCGCTCGGCCTCACGGTGGGGGGGGCGGTCTGGATCCTCGGCGGGACCCAGGCACCCTCCTCGGAGTTGGAGCCCTTCAGGCCGCCGGCCGTCCCGGAGCCCTCGCGGGCGCCGGCGATCTCGGAG
>CAZEHU010000563.1:0-3100 GCA_964511605.1 uncultured Myxococcales bacterium | reverse complement strand
ACCCCGAGCGGTAGATCCAGCGGATGAGGGCGCGCAGGCGCGGGTTATCCTTCCCGACGATCGGGGCCCCCTCGTAGAGCGGGCTGGCGCCGAGGCTCAGGCGCTCGATGCCCTCGTCGCCGAGGCGCTGGGCGGCCTCGGTGAT
Source organism: uncultured Myxococcales bacterium (assembly GCA_964511605.1). Taxonomy (GTDB): domain Bacteria; phylum Myxococcota_A; class UBA9042; order PHBI01; family JACKFB01; genus CAZEHU01. The sequence continues at coordinate 2,955 of CAZEHU010000563.1, read as the reverse complement.
CAGGACCTCCATCGCGCCGGCGGGCGTGTCGTGGTGGCGCGCCATCACGTCCAGGCCCCAGCCACGGCCCCCCCAGCCCGGGGTGAGGGTGATGAAAGCGTGGGCGCGCCCTTCGGGCCCACGGGCCACGAGGTAGCGGCGCCCCTCCGGGCGCTCGAGGCGGGGTGTGCCGACGAGCAGGATCATGCGGTGGCCGATAGGACGCTCCGCGACCCAGCTCCTCCAGAGGGGGGCCAGCTCGGCCATGCCCGAGGCGGGGTCGAGCTCGTCGACCTCGAGGCCGTAGCGCCGCCGCCCCCGATTGACCATCTGGCGGAGGTCGTCCATCGCGCGGCCGCGCAGGCTGAAGCTGCGGGGATCGAGGAAGGCCTCCGAGCCGACCGCGAGGGAGCGGAAGCCGGCCTGCCGCGCCGCTCTGCGCTCGCCGAGGCCAAGGGGGAAGACCAGCCCCCGCCGGAATCCGGCGACCCTCAGATCGGACCGCCAGTCCTCCAGGACCTCCTTGGCCGGGCCGTGCACGCCGCCCACTGCGAAAGCCGTGGAGCCGAGCGCCGCCCAGGTGATCGCCCCCTGCCCGCCCGGGCTGAGGGCGCTCAGGCCGGGCTCGAGGGAGAGGTAGCCGTTGGCGCGAGGCGAGGCCTGCGCCAATCGCACGAGCGCCTCGCGGCTCGGGGCCGGCCCGCCGAGCCCGATCGGCCGCCGGTCGACGAGATCGACCAGCCGACCGGGCAGGTCGAGGAGGAGGTGGAGGGGGGTGCTCAGTCAGGGACCCTGCGGCGCGTCCGGCACCCGCCGGAAGAGCTTCATGCGGGAGTCCACGCCGATCACCTCGCCGTCCACCATCTCGCTCCAGACGTTCTCGTCGATCACCGGCTCCGAAGAGACGATGAGGTGGTTCACGAAGCCCCGTAGGCTCGGGGCCTCGCAAGCATCGCCGAAGTGGGGGCAGTCGTGACGATCGGAGCAGCGGGTCTTGTAGGTCGACCAGCGCAGCTCCTTGCCGCTCTGGACGGCGGCCATCGTCATGCCATTGGTGACGAGCAGGGTGAGCAGCGCAGGCTTGGGTGCATCAGGGCCGTCGACGATCTCCCTGGCGGTCCTCACGGTCTCCGCGAGCGCCTCGGCGACCTCGGCCGCGGTGCGCGGCGCCGTCAGAGGCCCCCAGCGCCCGAGGAAGCTCAGGAAGAGGTAGAAGAGCCGCTCGCTGTCGGTATCGCCCATGATGAAGCGGCGGAGGGTGGGGTCGATCTCCTGCTCGAGGGCCGCGCGGCAGCGCTGGAACTCCGGGATGTCGCCGTTATGGGCGAAGGTCCAGGCTCCGTGCTGGAAGGGATGGCAGTTGAGCACCGAGCGCTCGCCGACCGTCGCTCTCCGGACGTGGGCGAGCACGGTGTGGCTGGATACGACGCCGCTGACCCGCTGGAAGAGGGTCGAGGTCAGCGCCGTATCCGAGCTCCGCGTCACGTGGGGCGCACCATCGATGTAGTAGGCCACACCCCAGCCGTCCGGATGCGCCGAGCTCTGGGCGCCGAGGGAGTTCTCGGCGTTGACGAGGGATCGGTGCGCCTGGCTGGGGATGACGCTGCGGAAGCCGAAGAGCCGACACATGGCCAGGAGTCTACTGGATGGACCCCTTGGGGCCTACAGGACGACGTCGAGGGCCGAGCGGTCCTCGGAGCGGATCGAGGCCTGCCGGGCACGGACGCGCGGCAGGATCTGGTGCACGAAGAAGCGGAAGGAGGCCATCTTGCCGTGCAGGTAGCGGGCCTCGTCGTCGGTCTCGTGGACCGAGTGGGTATCGTCGAGGTCCAGCTTCTGCAGGCGCTTGTCGTAGAGCTTCTGGGCCGTGAGGGCCTGCTTGAGGAGCAGCCATCCGACGAGGGTGTCGCCGAACATCTGCAGGAAGGGCGTGGCGTGGAGGGCCGAGTAGCTGATGTCGCCCTTCATGGAGCGGCGGCCGAAGTCCATCGCCGAGCCCGCCACGGCGTCGCGCGCCTTGGCGATGGCGACGATCTCGTCCGCGAAGGGGCCGTCCTTGGCCGGGCCGTTCAGGTCCCGGTTCACCTCATTGAGCATGGTCATGAGCATGACCCCGCCCTTGCGGCCGATCTTGCGGCCGAGCAGATCGAGGGCCTGCACCCCGTTGGTGCCCTCGTAGAGGCTGGCGATCTTGCAGTCGCGGAGGATCTGCTCGGCGCCGTACTCGCGGGTATAGCCGTAGCCGCCGTGCACCTGGATGCAGAGCTCGGCCGCCTTGAAGCCCTCATCGGAGGACCAGGCCTTGACGATGGGCGTGAGGATCTCGAGCTGGTGGTGCCAGCGCTGTCGCTCCTTGTCGTCCTGGGTCGCCAGCGAGCGGTCGTGGCAGTAGGCCGCGTAGTACGCGAGGGCGCGCGAGCCCTCGGCGACCGACTTCATGTACAGGAGGCTCCGGCGCACATCCGGGTGCTCGATGATCGCCACCCGCTCGGCGTCCGGCTTGCGCATGTCCTGGATGCGGGTGCCCTGGACGCGCTCCTTGGCGTAAGCAAGAGCGAGGAGGTAGGCCGCGTTGGCGAGGCCGACGCCCTGGAGGCCCACGGCGATGCGCGCCTCGTTCATCATGTGGAACATGCAGCGCAGGCCGTGGGCGCGCTCGCCGATGAGCCAGCCCTCGCAGTCCTGCTCGTCGCCGAAAGCGAGCTGGCAGGTGGAGGAGGCGTGGATGCCCAGCTTCTCCTCGAGGCCGACCGTGGTCACGTCGTTCGGCTTGTATCCGTCGCCATCCTGGCGATTCGCCGGGACCACGAAGAGGCTGACGGCGCTATCGACCTCCCCGTCCTCGACCACCTTGGCGAGCAGGAGGTGCACGATGTTGTCGGTGAGATCCTGATCGCCGGAGGTGATGAAGATCTTGGTGCCGGTGATGTGGAAGAAGCCCGGGCGACCCTCGATGGGCTTGGCGGTGGACTTGAG
>CAZEHU010000562.1:0-3107 GCA_964511605.1 uncultured Myxococcales bacterium | reverse complement strand
GTGCATCACCAGCAGGGTGCGCATGTAGAGCCGCGACAGGCCCACCCCGTTCCAGTAGCCGCGGAACGAGAAGTTCATGCCCACCGCCACCATCGCGACCAGGCGCACCTGGAGGTAGGGCACGCCGACGGCCACCACCTCGGGATCGTCGTTGAGCAGCGGGAACCACAGATCCGCCGTGAGACCCGCGAGGAGCGCGAGGGGGGCACCGAGGACGAGCGAGATCAGGAGGCCGGCGTTCAGGGGCACCGCCATCACCGACTCGCGCCCCTCCCCCTTTCGACGGGAGGCCATGGCCTGGACCCCGCTCGACAGGCCCATGAGGAGGGCCATCACCATGAACCCCGCGAAGCCGCCGAGGCCGACCCCTGCGAGGGCGGCGTCACCGAGGGTGCCGACCATCGCGGTGTCCACGAGGTTGAGCACGTTCTGGCTCACCATGCCGCCGATGATCGGCAGTCCGAGTCCCAGGATCGTCTTGCGCCGCTCCCGAGGGAGCGCGAGCGGGTGGATCCCTCGAGGGCTGTCCGTGCGGCTCAGGGAGCTCAGAGGAAGCGGACCGAGCCGCGGCCGATCACCTGCTCGACCCGATCGACCGCCTCGTCGGCGGCGGCCATCCGGTACTCGGCGCCGAGCTGCACGGCCGCCTCCCCCTCGTCGGGGAATGCGAGCGTGAGCTCGACCGGGAAGAGCTGGGGGGCCTCGGGATCGAGCTCGGGCGAGGGAGCGACGTGCTCCGCGGGGGCGAAGAGCAGCTCTCGCAGCCGGCTGAGCCGCTCGGGGACCACGGCCTCGACGCCGACGCGGATCGCGACCCGATCGGTTCGCTGGCCGCGTACCTGGGCCAGGGTGAGGATCTCGCTCGGCTTCACCTTGATCGAGCGGCTGTCCGCGTCCCCCTCGTGGGAGACCTTGGCCCGGACCAGGAGCGGCTCCTCGGACTTGAGCGCCACCTCGGCGCCCTCGTAGGTGCTCCAGAAGACCAGCATCTCCACCGAGCCGGTCGTATCCTCGAGGGTGACGAAGGCCATGCGCCCGTTGCCGCTCTTGAGCGGCCGCTCGCGGAGGGCCGAGACCACCCCGGCCAGGGAGATCTCCTCGAAGTTGGCGGTCTCGGAGAGCTGGGCGATCGGCAGCGCGCCGTGCCGCCGGATCTCCACCTCGTAGCGATCGAGGGGATGCCCGGAGACGTAGAAGCCCAGGCACTCCTTCTCCCCGGCGAGGCGCTCCTTGTCGGACCACTCGTCGCCGATGGCCAGGGCCTCCGGCTCCTCGGGCAGAGGCGGGGCGGAGATCTCGAGCTCGCCGAAGAGGTTGAACTGGCCCACCTCCCGATCCCTCTGCACGGACTGGCCGCGCTCGATGGCGCCGTCGAGGGCCTCGTAGATGGTCTTTCGCGGCAGGCCGAAGTCGTCGAAGGCCCCGCACTTGGTCAGGGCCTCGAGCACCCGGCGGTTGCAGCGCTTGAGATCCACGCGCTCGCAGAAGTCGTAGAGGCTCTCGAAGGGCTCGCCGGCCTCGCGGGCCGCGAGCATGACCTCGACCGCGCCGGAGCCGACCCCCTTGATCGCGCCGAGCCCGAAGCGGATCGCCGCCTCGTGCACGGTGAAGTCGAGGGCGGAGCGGGCCACCGAGGGGGGCAGCACCGTGATGCCCATGCTGCGGGCCTCGGAGATGAGACGGACCACCTTGTCCGTATTGTCCCCATCGCAGGTGAGGAGCGCCGCCATGAACTCCACCGGGAAGTGCGTCTTGAGCCAGGCGGTCTGGTAGGTGATGAGGCCGTAGGCGGCGGAGTGGCTCTTGTTGAATCCGTAGCCGGCGAAGTGCTCGATGGTATCGAAGATGCGATCGGCCTGATCGCCGCCGACGCCCTCGGCGGCGCAGCCATCCCGGAAGCTCTGGCGCTGCCTGGCCATCTCTTCGGGTTTCTTCTTGCCCATGGCCCGGCGGAGGATGTCCGCCTGCCCGAGGCTGTAGCCGGCGAGCAAGCTGGCCGCCTGCATCACCTGCTCCTGGTAGACCATCACGCCGTAGGTCTCGTCGAGGACCTCGGCCAGGGAGTCGTGGGGGAAGACCACCCGCTCCCGGCCATGCTTTCGCTCGATGTAGTTCGAGACCATGCCGCTCTTCAGGGGCCCGGGCCGATACAGGGCCACGGCGGCGATGATGTCCTCGAAGCAGTCGGGCTTGAGCTTGCGGAGCAGCTCCTTGAAGCCCGAGGACTCGAGCTGGAAGACGCCGGTGGTGTCGCCATCGGTGATGAGCTCGAAGACCGCGGACACGTCGAGGGGGATGCGGGAGATGTCGAGGAGCCCCTCGCCCCGGGCGCGCTGGCCGTCGTGGACCAGGCGGACGGTGTGATCGACCACCGTGAGGGTCTTGAGGCCCAGGAAGTCGAACTTCACCAGGCCCGCCTCCTCCACCTCGTTCTTCGCATACTGGGTGATGAGGATCGGCTCGCCCTCGTCGTCCGGCACGGCGTACAGGGGCACGTACTCCCAGAGGGGCTTGTCTCCGATGACCACCCCCGCCGCGTGCATGCCCGGCTGGCGGTTGAGGCCCTCGAGCTTCAGCGCCACCTCGAAGAGGCGCTCGTAGCGCGGATCCTCGTCGGCGAGCTCGCGGAGGCGCGGCTCGAGCTCGAGGGCCTTGCCGAGCTTCATGCCCAGCTCGTCGGGGATGAGCTTCGCCGCCCTGTCGGCCTCGCTATAGCTCAGCCCGAGGACCCGGGAGACGTCGCGCACGACCGCCTTCGCTTTCATGGTGCCGTAGGTGATGATCTGCCCGACGTTGTGCCGCCCGTACTTGTCGGCCACGTAGCGGATGACCCGATCCCGATCGTGCATGCAGAAGTCGATGTCGAAGTCGGGCATCGACACCCGCTCCGGGTTCAGGAAGCGCTCGAAGAGGAGCCCGTAGCGGATCGGATCGATGTCGGTGATGCGGAGGCAGTAGGCCACGAGCGAGCCCGCCCCGGAGCCGCGGCCGGGCCCCACCGGGATCGCGTGCTCCTTGGCCCAGCGGATGAAGTCCCAGACCACGAGGAAGTAGCCCGGGAACTTCATGCCACAGATGATCGCCAGCTCGGTGCCGAGGCGCTCGCG
>CAZEHU010000561.1:2123-3120 GCA_964511605.1 uncultured Myxococcales bacterium | reverse complement strand
GGAGGCTCCACGCTGTCGCCCCGAGGACCAGGAGGGAGCTCGAGGGCATCAGCACCGCGCAGAGCAGCGGAGAGAGCACCCCGGCGGCCGCCAGGCCGACTCCCACGACGTTGTAGACCACCGCGAAGACAAGGTTCCGGTGGGTGGTGCGCTGCACCGCGCGGGCGGTCTCCAGCAGATCGGCGATAGGCCCGAGCCGATCGCCGAGGAGGAAAAAGTCCGCGCGGGCCGGGAGGGAGGGGCGGTCGACCGCCGGGGTCCCGGAGCAGAAGGCCGCGTCCAGGGCTGGGCCGTCGTTGACCCCATCCCCTACGAAGAGGGTGTCGCGGGCGTCGAGGGCGCGGACCCGCTCCGCCTTGTCCTCGGGGCTGAGGTCACCATGGGCGAGGGCGGGGTCGATGCCCGCGCGATGCGCGACGGCCTGCGCACGCTCCGGCGCGTCCCCCGAGAGCATGTGGACCAGTGCGCCTGCAGCGCGGAGGCGAGCGACCTCGGCGCTCGCGTCTGGGCGCAGGGCCTCTTCGAAGTGGAAGCGCGCGATGACCTCCCGGCGCCCCTCGCCTGCGAGCCGGATGAGCTCGGTGGACGCCGCGTCCCCGGCCTCGAGGCGCCAGGGTCCGTGGACCAATCCCTGGCCGGCGACTTCCTCGACCCGGGCTTCGGGCGCGAGGATCAGCGCCTCGGGGGGGAGGGCTTGCCGGAGGGCACGGCTGCGGGGATGCCGGGAGCGCATCACCATCTGGGCGAGGGCAGCGCGGGCCTCGGCACCGAGGGCGGCGAGCGGCGCCGGATCCACGAGACGCGGGACGCCGGTGGTGAGGGTCCCTGTCTTGTCGACGAGCACCTGCCGGACCCTCGCGAGGCGGTCGAAGAGGTCCGGGCGGCGGACGAAGAGGCCGCGACGGCGGAGCCGGGCCGAGCCCAGCTCCCGGGCGAGGGGGAGCGCCAGGCCGATGGCGCAAGGGCAGGTGATGACGAGGACCGCGGTGGCGACCTC
>CAZEHU010000561.1:0-2113 GCA_964511605.1 uncultured Myxococcales bacterium | reverse complement strand
CCCAGCACGTAGAGTCCGCTGAAGACATGCCAGAGCCCACGCTCCACCGGGTCCCGCGGCGTGGCGGTGAGGAGGCGCTCCAGGTCGCCGCCGGCCAGCTCGGCCTCCGCCACCACACGGACCGCGGAGGAGGAGAGGAGGTGGGCCCCCGCCGGCACGACGCTGCCGGCGGCGAAGCTCACGGGCTCCGGCTCACCGCTGAGCCAGGCGAGGGAGAAGGCGGCTGCTTCCCCCTCGAGCCTCGCGTCGACTGGGAGCAGCTCGCCGGGCGCCACGAGGAGGGAGTCGCCGGCGCGCACCCTGGCGGAGGGGATCGCCTCGACGCGCCCATCGTCTCCGAGGCGCCACGACTCCAGCTCGGCCACGCCGGTCTCGGCGAGCAGCAGCCTGCGATGCCGCGCCAGCAGCCGCGCTTGCAGCCAGCGGCCCAGCAGCATCAGCGCCACGAAGGCGGCGAGGGTGTCGAAGTAGACCGCCTCGGCTCGGCCGGCAAGGAGGAGCCAGGTGTTGGCTCCGAAGCCGAGGAGGATCGCGAGGGAGATAGGCAGGTCCAGGTGCAGGACCCGGCGGCGGAGCCCCAGCCACGCGCCTCGGAAGAAGACCGGCCCACCCGCGATGAGGGCCACGAGGGCGAGCGCGAAGGTGCCCCAGGCCAAGGTGCCGTGGAGGCCCTCGGCGTCCCCCGGCTCGAGGCCCAGGTAGCCGGGCGCGGCCAGCATCATCGCGTTGCCGGCGGCGGCGGCGCTGGTGCCGAAGCGGACGAGGAGGCCGTCCGAGGCCGCGCGGACCTCCTTGCGCGGCGGCCCGGTGCGGTAGCCGAAGCGGGCGAGCTCCTCGAGGAAGGCCCGCACGTCGAGGGCCGCGGGGTCGAAGCGCAGCTCGAGCCGTCCGACCCCAGGGTCGACGTGGACGGCGTGGGCCCCGGGGCGACGGTCGAAGAGTGTCTGGATCAACCAGACACAGGCGGCGCAGTGGAGGCCCTGAACATCGCAGATCAGCGAGGCGCTGCCTGGCTTTCCGCCATCCTGCCGCGGGCGAGACGTCGCCGCCTCGAGCGCCCGGTCCAGCCAGGCCCCGGGAGGCTCGGGTGTCTCCTCTCCCACGGGCAGGCCCGGGCCGCGGCGGAGCTCGTAGAAGCGCTCGAGCCCCTCCGCGCCCACCAGGCCATACACCACCTGGCAGCCGCGGCAACAGAAGCGTCCCTGTACGATACCCAGGCCCAGGGGCTGAGCGCAGTGATCGCAGGTGCCGCTCCGAAGCGGTCGAGGGGATCGAGCCATCGGCGCGAGGGCCTGTGCAAAGGGCAGGCCAGCCGGAGCCCGGAGGATCCCCGGCGCCCCGGCGCCCCGGCTGCACGGCGCGCCCTAGACACCCGGGAGGTCAGCGGGTCGGCGCCCGGCTCCCCATGCACATCCAGCGATTGCGCACATCCGTAGTTCTACGGAGGCCGCCGTCACGGGGCCTCCTGTCGCCCCCGCACGCGCGACCGCGGGTCGAGAAGGGGAGCGTCGCCCGGGCCCGGCCTGTGGGATATCACACACATCGCGGGGGGAGATGGAGAAGATCCCGCTCGAGGTAGCAGCGGTTGGCGGAGGTCTCGCCGCTGAAGCCGGGGAGGAGCAGAAGCACCTCGAGCTCCGCTTCGCGGGGACCGAGGCTCCTTAGAGCCGGTCCTCCCCCGCCCGTCGGCGGACGGCGGCGCAGAGGCGCGGGCGGAGTCGGTAGCCGGCATGGAGTAGCGCCTCGAGAGCCGGGGAGACCGCGGGCAGCAGACCCTTTCGCTTTGCATGGAGGAGCAGGCCAGCGGTTCCCAGGATCGGGACACCGGCGGACCGGGCGACGCGTCGCCCGCGGCGTTCGTCGTTCAGCAACAGAGCGCCGCGCGCGAGGGCTTCCTCGAGCGCCTGAGCCTCGCCCTCGTCGAGGAGAGCACGGAGCCGCTCGGAGGGTTCGAGGGGCGACGCCACCGTGACCACCTGCAGGTCGCCCCGGCCAGGAGGCTGTACCGCAATGGGGCTTCGAGTGGATCGGCGTCGATGTCGAGTCAATCTCGCGAGTGAAGCGGTCCGAGAAGTCCAAGCGACGCGGAGCGTCGCGGCGGTGGCCCAAAGGG
>CAZEHU010000560.1:0-3130 GCA_964511605.1 uncultured Myxococcales bacterium | reverse complement strand
CCTCGGCGCGGCCATCGGCGCCCACGATCAGCTCGGACACGGTGGCCGAGACGGCGATCGCCTCACCCGCGAGGGCGAGGCAGTAGCCGCGAACCACGGTGCAGGTGGCGCCGCTGGCGGCGTCCGCGAGGGCGACACCGATCACGGGGTGGGTGGTAGCGTCGGCCACGCTGAGCGCGTTGTTGTCGCTCAGGTAGACGAACTGTCCGCGCGAGATTGCCTCGGCGGTGGTGAAGGTGCCGACAAGGTAGCCGTCACCGCTGGGGCGGATGTTTCCAGCCATAGGGATCCTCTAGTGGGTAACGGCCTTGACGGCCTGGGAGTAGGTGCAGGAGTGCTCGGCCTTGTAGGCCAGCGCGGCGGCGTGGAGCTTGCCACGGTCCCCGCTCAGGGACAGCGCGGCGCCCTCGGGCTCGGTCGCCATCGAGCGGGCCACCGGGGAACCGGTGCGCTGCGGCTTCGTCGGGATCGCGCTCAGGGCGATCTCAAACGCGGCGGGCGTCGTGACGGCCAGCTCCACGAGCTGATCGATCTGGGCCTCGCCAACCTGAAGGAAGGCGATCCGCTCGCGGGCGGTGGCGCGGGTGGCCTCGTCGCGCAGGTCGCTCGCCACGCGCTCCGCGTTCTCGGCGCGGGTGTTGGCGGCGCCCAGCTGGGCCTCAAGGGCCTGCACGCGCTGATCGAGGCTCATGGCCTCGTCGGCCTTCTCCTCGTCGGCCATCTTGCCCGCCGTCTCCATCGCGGCGATCCGCGCCTCCAGGCTATCGAGGCGCTCAGCCATAGCCGTAATCGCGGCCATATCGGGCGCCGCCATCTCCTCTGCGGTCATCTTCTCGTTGTCCATACGGTCCAACCTCAGTGATAGTTGTGCGCCACGAAGCGCGGTTGTGGGCGGCTGCCCGAATTGCTGCACGGGGATCGCAGTAAATGACGTCTCCGGCGTGACGAAGGGCAGCCGGTCCCCGTTGTTGATCACGTAGTCTGCGACGATACGCGGGCTCATGTAGAGCGCCCGCCCCTCGTCATAGGCGGCCCGCACCTCGGGCTGGAGGCTCAGGCCGTAGTAGATGGCCTCGGGGTGCTCCTGCTCGATCCCGAGCAGGTCCCGCGCCTCCTCGCGGGTCAGTACCCGCATACGCTCCACCGTCCCGAGGACCGTGGGCCCCACCTCGTGATTCGGCAGGACGGCGGGGGAGTAGCGCGAGAGGTAGGCCCGCAGGCTACTTACCACCGTGGCCCACGGGATGCGGCGGCGCTGCGGCTCGTATTCGTCAGCGTCCAGATCCCAGCGCTGGCCGTCAGGTGTGACGATCACGCCGCGCCCGAGCTGCCACGCCCACGCGAGATCCGATCCTTCGATGCTCAGTAGCGTGCTCACTAGTCGCGCCCCCATGTATAGATCCACTTGCACCGGCAGAGGCTGCGCCCGCCCGTCTTCGCCGTGCTGCTGCACAGCGGATCGGGCAGCTGCCGATAGGCCTCGAACTGGTCCAGCTCCTCGGGGAAGAGGAACACCCGGCCGTCCTCGGCCTTGCAGGCGTTGCACACCTTCCGATCCTTTGCGCTGGTCCGCACCGCAGCCACGAGGACCAGCCCCGGCTCGGGCGCCTGTAGCTCGCCCCCTTGCGCCTCGATCGCGTTGGCGGCGGGGGCCACGTCGATCGAGTAGTCCCGGCCTCGCTTGGCCTGCGGCGATACAACGAAACCACCAGCCGCGCCCGTGGTCGCCATGAAGCGCTCCAGCCTGCCCCGAATATCGGCCACGATCTTGCGCGCTGCGGCCTCGGCGGCCTGCCTGATACGGGCCAGCCCGAACCCGCTGGGGCGCTCGGCGTCCTCGTCGGCCAGGTCAATCCCCGGCCCGCGCACGGGCGTTCCGAGCTGGTTCTGCGCCTCCACCAGCCGGGCCGCGTCTGCGTCCTCTGCGACGGCTAGGTAGTGCTCCTCCAGCACATCGGCCAAGCGCTCGCGGGCTGCCACCTCGGCGGCATCCAGCGCGGCGGGGCCGTCCTCGGCGGCGGCCTCAAGCTGCTGCGTGATCTCCCCGATCTGATCGTCCAGCACGCGGGCAACCGTCGCGTCACGCTCGGCGCGTCGCTCGATCTCCTGCTCCAGCATCGTCCAGGATTCGGGGTGGACCGTCTCCCCCCTGATCTCCAGCGCCAGCCCCTCGCGGTAGTGGTCCAGCTCGCCCGTGGCCGTCTGGATGGAGTAGCGCGGGGCGTCGGCCAGCGTGGCCTCGGGGGCCTCGCAGGACCCGCAGCCGCAGCCAAGTGACGCCTCGGCCTCGCGGTCCAGCCGCTCCACCTGCGAGCGGTACCACGTCATGCCCGCGCGGCCTCCCCAGAGCTGGGCAGAGGCCCACGCAGCGGAGCCGGGGTCCTCGTCCAGAAAGCGCTCGTTGCGGCTCCAGAAGCGGGCGCCCTTGCGGATCTGGTCCTCCCCGATCTCGTCGCCCTTCGCCAGCCGTCGCGCGGCGGCGATCGTGGAGGGCTCGATCCCGTCCCCCGTCTCGCCTGCGCGGTAGCGCTCGAGGCCGTTGGCGGCTGCGTCCCTCACGCCCTGCGGCGGTCGGGCGCTGGTGTCCAGCACCTCGAACGAATCAAAGGCGCTCGCCTCCTCTGGCGGTGCGCAGGCCATCGCACGCAGCGAGGCCATCCGCAGGCGGCGCGACGAGCGGCGGCGGTTGCGTCCCTCGAGCACGGGAAGCGCGGCGGTCACGTAGAGCAGCCGCGAGGTGTAGCCCGCAGCGGCGGCCCGCTCGGCGTATTCGTCCCGCATCCGCTCAGACAGCAGCGGCGCGACCACCCCGATCGAGGGCGTGCCCCGCTGGATCGCATCGTCCAGATCCTGGAGCGCGAGCGCGTGGGCCTGCCTGCTGGCGCTCGCGGAGTAGTAGCCGCCCAGCTCAGCGAGGAGATCGTCCACGTCGATCAGCTCCCCGTGACCTGCGCCTCGGCCCAACTCGCTCTTACCCGCGCAGGGCGGGCCAGCGTAGACCGTGAGGACGCGGGCAGCGCTCAGGCGTGCCGGGTGGTCCTCGGGGAGTAGATCGCCATCGGCGCGCTGGTATGTCTTTTTGACCTTGCCCCCGCGCAACATCGTGAGAAAGCGGCGGGTGCGAGCGAGC
>CAZEHU010000559.1:0-3133 GCA_964511605.1 uncultured Myxococcales bacterium | reverse complement strand
CCCTCGGCGAGTACTCGCTGGTGGGGTTGCGGGGCGGGGTCGTCGGGCCCGGAGAGCTCAAGGCCGGCGGCTTCTCGGTCATCGTCAGCGGGCTCTCCAAGGGCTGCGGCTCGAGCCGCGAGACCGCGCCCTTCAGCGAGAAGGCCGCGGGCATCCAGCTCGTGCTCGCCCGCTCGATCGAGAAGATCTACGGGCAGAATTGCCAGAACATCGGCCTGTACACGTCGACGGACTTCGGCCTCCTCCCCGGACTGCTCCGCGGCGAGCCCATCGCCCTCGAGGCCTTCACCACGGGGCTCGATCCCATCTCCCGCGCCATCGTCGAGCACGGCGGGCTCTTCGAGTACTCCAAGGCCCGCTTCGCTGGCCGCGTCCACCCGCCGGCCGTCGAGACGGCGCCCCGCCCGATGACCCTGGCGGAGAAGATCATCGCTCGACATGGGGTGGTCGACGCTGCCACGGGCGCCCTCGGTCTGCCGTCGGTGAAGCCAGGCGACGCCCTCTTCGTGCGCGCCGACGTCCGCTTCAGCCATGAGTACGTCACACCGATGGCCGAGGCGCTCTTCGTGGGTGCCTTCGGCCCCGAGGCCCGGGTCCAGGAGCCGGAGTCGATCTTCGCGTTCCGCGATCACCTGATCTTCCTCGGGCAGGTGATGCCCACCGAGCACCTGCGGATGGGCCTGCTCGAGCGGGCGGACGCCCTCGCCACCACCCAGCAGACCTTCTGTGAGCGGCAGGGCATCCGCCTGTACGGCGAGGCGCCCGAGGGCGGCAGCGAGGCGATCTGCCATAACGCCGTGCTCGAGGATCTCGCCCGCCCCGGAGACGTGGTGGTGGGCACCGACTCCCACACGTGCACCGCCGGCGCCCTCGGGGCGTTCGCGTTCGGGGTCGGCTCCACCGACATGGCCAATGGCTGGTTCACCCGCGACTTCCGGGTGCGTGTGCCCGAGTCCGTGCGCTTCGAGCTCGCAGGGGAGCTGCCGGAGGAGTGCAGCGCCAAGGACGTGATGCTCGAGATCATGGCCACCGACTTCATGCGGGACGGCCACGGCATCGGGAAGGTGCTGGAGTTCGCCGGTCCCGCCGTCCGGGCCATGAACCTCGACGAGCGTGCGACCCTCACCAATATGGCCGTGGAGGCGGGCGCCACCACGGGGATCATCGAGGCGGACGAGGGCATCCTCGAGGAGATCGCCCGGGACCGCGGCGTGGAGCCGAGCGAGCTCGGCGCCGTCCTCCTTCGCGCCGACGAGGATGCGAGCTACGCGGCCTGCTTCTCCCTCGACGTCTCCTCGCTCCGCCCCAAGGTCGCGACCCCGGGAGATCCGCGCAATGGCATCGACATCGCCGACCTCCACGAGGGCGGGGCCGTGCCGATCGACATCGCCTACGGGGGGAGCTGCACGGGCGGAAAGAAGACCGACATGGATCTCTATGCCCGCGTGCTTCAGCGGGCCGTCGCGTCGGGCCGCCGCGTCGCCGAGGGGGTCGACCTCTACATCCAATTCGGCAGCCAGAGGATCCGTCGCTATGCGGAGGAGCGAGGCTACATCGAGCTCTTCGACGCGGCCGGCGCCCACCTGGTCGACCCTAGCTGCGGCGCCTGCATCAAGGCCGGTCCCGGCGTGAGCCAGGCCGAGGGCCAGGTCACGGTCTCGGCGATCAATCGCAACTTCCCGGGGCGCTCGGGCCCGGGCAAGGTCTACCTGGCGAGCCCGCTGGTGGTCGCGGCAAGCGCGATCGCTGGACGCATCGTCGCGCCCGGCGAGCTCGACGCCCTCCTCGGGGAGGCCCCGTCGTCCGGCGCGGGACCTCTGCCCCCGCCCCCCGCCGCGTAGCCTGTACGAGGACCGCGCGCATGCGCACTTCCTGCCGGCGCTCGCCCCGGGATCGTGGGGGTGCGAAGACATGGCGCGGGACGAGAGCCAGCCAGCGGTCTGTTGCCGAGCGGTGATGCCGGAATTTGCCGCCCCCGGAGCCTCGCCTGATCCTCGCCCCATGATCGGCCCCGTGCCCTCGAAGCGCCTGCTGCAGGATGTGCAGGTGCGGCCTCGCCCTGTCCCGCGAGCCCTCCCCCCTTGGGCAGGGCTCGTCGTCGCTACCGGGCTGATGGCCTGTGGCGGATCGCCGGGGACCGGCGGCTCCCTGTCGTGGGGGACGGTCTCGTCGCCGGGCTTCACCGGGGGCGTGCGCGCCCGCTGCGAGGCGGTGGAGCCGCTCCTCCGGGAGGCGGCCGTCCGCCACGCGCTGGACGTGGGCCTGCTCGCAGGCGTGATCCGGGTGGAGTCGACGTTCCGGCCCGAGGTGGTCAGCCATGCCGGTGCCGTGGGCCTCATGCAGGTCATGCCCTCCAACGGGCGCCGGCTGAGCTGCGGCCGCCTGACCGATCCCCGCTCGAACATCGAGTGCGGCTCCCAGGTGCTCTCGCGCTTCCTGAAGCACTACGACGGGGACCTGATCTACGCGCTCAGTGCCTACAACGCCGGCTATCGCTATCCCAATACGGCCAAGAAGGCCTCGACGACCCCCAAGAACCTGCGCTACGTCGAGAAGGTGCTCGGAGCCCGCGCGGCCTACCTGCGGGGGGGCTGCGGAGGCTGAGTGGCGCAAGCGATCTCCGAGCAGGGCGCCCTCCTCCTCGTCGCCGTGGGGCTGGTGGAGCACGACCAGGATGCGCTGGGCCGTCCCCGCTACGTCGTCACACGACGCCCCGCGGGAGATCATCTCGGCGGCTCCTGGGAGCTGCCCGGGGGCAAGGTGGAGCCGGACGAGGACCCCGAACAGGCCCTCATCCGAGAGCTGCGGGAGGAGCTCGGCGTGGAGGTCGAGGCCCCGGAGCCCCTGACCTTCGCGCACCATCGCTATGCCGAGCGGCGTGTGCTGCTGCTCCTCTTCCGGACGCGCACCACAGCCGGGAGTCCAGAGCCACGCCCTCTGGCGGCGAGCGAGCTCCGGCTGGTCTCGGCGAGGGAGCTCTGCGCGCTGCCGATGCCGCCGGCCAACGAGGCCCTCCTGCGCCGGCTCGGCGCCGAGCTCGACGGGTCCCCGGACCCTGCGACCGAGGCTGATGCTTGACGCTCCCCCCCCTCGTTGCTACGACGCGACCCCTCTCGCGGGAGCCCCCGCGGAG
>CAZEHU010000558.1:0-3134 GCA_964511605.1 uncultured Myxococcales bacterium | reverse complement strand
TCGGAGAGGAGAAGGTGATCGCGAGGGGCGTGCGCTGCTGAAAGCACTGATCCTCGCTGCCGGGGCGGGCGGCGTTGAAGCCCGCGATCCGGCCCTGATCGGCCGCCTCGTGGAGGATCGGGCGGAGGCTGTTGGCGTCGCCGGCCAGATACCAGGGTGTGCCCGGGATGCGCAGGGTCGTGGGATCCACCGGGGGCATGCCGTGCTCGAGGGGGACGTCGAGGGCCTCGAGGCCGAGCCCGTCCACGTTGGGGCGGCGTCCGACGCTCACGAGGGCAGCGTCCACGCGCAGCGAGGTGCCATCGGCGAGGTGGACGACGAGGTCGCCCCCCTCCTCCTCGAGCGCGGCCACCTCGGAGAGGTGCACCGCCATCTCGGCCCCGAAGAGCTCGTGGGCGACCTCCTGGAGCTCGGGATCGCTGAGGCCGCCGTACGCCTTGTCCAGGCTGAGGGCCTGCACCTCCACGCCGAGGCGAGCGAGCGCCTGGCCGAGCTCGAGGCCGATGACGCCGAGCCCGATGACGGCCACCCGCGCCGGCAGGGTCTCGAGCTCGAAGAAGGCGCTGGAGTCGATGAGGCGATGGCGCACCGCCTCCCACGCGCGGGGCACGATCGGCCGCGAGCCGGTGGCGAGCACGATGCGCTCGGCGCGGAGCCGCTCTCCCTCGAGGTCGAAGGTATGGGCGTCCACGAAGCGGGCCCGCTTGCGGACGAGGTGATCCTCGGTCCACGCCCCCATGCTCCTCCGCACCCCGCCCGCGAAGCGATCGCGGAGGGCCCGCACATGCTCCATGACCGCGCGACCGTCGATGCTGAGGCCCTCGGCGCCCGAGATCCCTTGCTGGGCAAAGACGTGCCGGCGGTGGAAGTCGCGCGCCACCTGCAAGAGCACCTTCGAGGGCATGCAGCCGACCCGCGCGCACGTGGTGCCGAGGGGCCCGTCGTCGATGACGACATAGTCGCCCGTGACCCGCTCCACCTCGCGGCGGGCGCTCAGGCCGGCCGTCCCGGCCCCGATGATAGCGACGTCGACCTGTCTCATGCGACGATCTCCCGGCGGTGCCCGCCGTCCTGGTCTGCGAACCATGCCCTCAGACCATCGAAGCCGTCGATAGGCTCCCCGTCGATCCAGATCTGGGGGGCGGTGGCGCGGCCGGACAGGTTGCGCAGGGACAGGAAGCTCAGGCCGCTGCCCAGGACGATCTCCTCGAAAGCGAGGCCCCGCTCCTCGAGGAGCTCCTTGGCGCCGCGGCAGTAGGGGCAGCCGGGCTTGGTGAGGATCGTGACCTCGTGGGGCCGAGCCGCGCCGGGCGCCAGGTAGTCCAGCATCGTATCCGCGTCCGAGACCTTGAAGGGATCACCGGGCAGGTCCGGCTCGATGAACATCTTCTCGATCACACCATCGTCCACCACCATCGAGTAGCGCCAGCTCCGCTTGCCGAAGCCCAGGTCGCCCTTGTCGACCAGCATGCCGACCCCCTCGGTGAAGGCGCCGTTGCCATCGGGGATCAGCCTCACCTCGGAGATCCCCTGGTCCCGGCCCCACGCGTCCATGACGAAGGCGTCGTTGACCGAGAGGCAGATCACCTCCTCGATGCCATGCTCCCGGAAGACGGGGGCGAGCTCCTCGTAGCGAGGCAGGTGACTCGTCGAGCAGGTCGGGGTGAAGGCCCCGGGCAGGGCGAAGACCACCACGCGGCGGCCCTCGAAGAGGCTGGTGGCGCTGACGTCCTCCCAGTCGCCCTCGGAGCGGGTGCGGAACGTGACCTCGGGGACTCGCTGGCCTTCGCGACTCTGCATGATGGGCTCCTGACCGGCACGAGGGGGGAGGGAATGGGCGCCGGCTCGCGAGGAGCACCATGCGCCCCGAGCCATGATTGATCCAATCGATTGTTTCGAACCCACCATTGGCTGACTCGATGCGATGGCCGACGAGGGGCGGCTCTGGTAGGGGAGCGCCCCCCCCCCCCGGACGGCCCGTGATCCCATTCTCCGAGCTCGGCCTGATCGAGCCCCTCCTCGAGGCTGTGCGCGATGCCGGCTACGAGCGCCCAACGCCCATCCAGGCCCAGGCGATCCCCCCCCTCCTGGAGGGTCGCGACGTGCTCGGCTGCGCGCAGACCGGGACCGGGAAGACCGCGGCCTTCACCCTGCCGGTCCTCCAGCACCTCGCGGAGCTCGGGCCGAGCCGTGGCCGGCGGCGCATCCGTGCTCTCGTGCTGACCCCGACGCGCGAGCTTGCCGCTCAGATCGGCGCGAGCTTCTCGGACTACGGGGCCCATCTGCACCTCGAGCACCTCGTGGTCTTCGGGGGTGTGAACCAGAACCCACAGGTCCGGGCCCTCCGCCGCGGGATCGACGTACTCGTCGCTACACCCGGCCGCATGCTCGACCTCATGGGCCAGGGGGAGATCCACCTCGACGCGGTGGACTTCTTCGTCCTCGACGAGGCCGATCGCATGCTGGACATGGGCTTCATCCACGACATCCGGCGGGTCCTGAAGGTCCTGCCGCGCGAGCGCCAGAACCTCCTATTCAGCGCCACGATGCCGCGCTCCATCGCCGAGCTGGCCTCGAGCTTCCTGCGGGAGCCGGTGCGCGTGGAGGTCACCCCCCCCGCCAGCACCGTGGAGCGCATCGAGCAGCGGGTGATGTTCGTGGAGCGCCCGGACAAGAAGCGCCTCCTCGCTTCGCTGATCGAGGATCTCCGGGTGGAGCGGGCCATCGTCTTCACCCGCACGAAGCACGGCGCCAACCGCCTGGTCAAGCAGCTCGATCGCGCCGGGATCCGTGGGGCCGCTATCCACGGCAACAAGTCCCAGTCCGCGCGGGAGCGCGCCCTCCGCGGCTTCCGCGCCGGGGACATCCCGATCCTGGTCGCCACCGACATCGCCTCGCGCGGGCTCGACATCGACGACGTCACCCACATCTTCAACTACGACCTGCCCAACGAGCCGGAGGTCTACGTCCACCGCATCGGCCGCACCGGCCGCGCCGGGCGCGAGGGCCTCGCGATCTCCTTCTGCGACGACACCGAGAGCGACTACCTCGTGGACATCGAGCGCATCACCGGCGAGCCCATCGAGCGCGACCTCGACCACGCCTGGCACTTCGATCCGGCGATCCCGATCCCC
>CAZEHU010000557.1:0-3141 GCA_964511605.1 uncultured Myxococcales bacterium | reverse complement strand
TCGAGCCAGGAGCCGCTCGGGGTGGGGCGGTTGTCCTGGGGCAGGGAGCCGATGATGTTGGAGCGCTCGAGGCCGGGTCGGCCACCGCGGAGCGCGTGGAGCCTCGCGAGGCGGCGGCCCGCATCGGCCATCGCGGCGGCGCGCCCCGCCCCCCGGCCGCCCGGCTCGATCCAGGCCATCACGATCCCGGCCTCTCCGGGCGCATCGCTGAAAGCAAGCACGTCGGGGACCCGCACCGTATCGGTGGCCCCGAGGCGCTCGAGCCCATCGGCCTCCGCATCGAAGAAGCCGGGAGGAGAGCCCGAGCGCCACTTCACGAAGACCGAGCGTCCGCCAACCTCCACCCGTGAGGCGCTGTTGATGCAGCCACCGCCGATCGAGCGCATGCCGGTGATCGGAGCGCCAGCCGCGCGCGCCACCAGCGCCGCCACCCCGTCGGGCAGTCCTCCGCTCCCGCTCACCCCCACCCGGCCTCTCACGACCCGTCGAGGATCTCGTCGAGGAGCGCCGGAGATCCCTCGGCCAGGAGGCCATAGACGTGTTCGAAGCCGTTGTCGCCGCCGTAGTAGGGATCGGGTACATCGCCGGAGGGATCGCTCGATACGTAGCTCATCATGCGCACGATACGCGCCGTAGCGTCCGGAGGGGCGGCGGCGCGGAGGTCCCGCTCGTTGGAGCGATCCATCGCCACGAGCCAGTCGAAGCGGGTGTAGTCGCTCTGGACGAGGCTCCGGGAGCGCTGCCCCCGAATGTCGATGCCGTGCTTCCGGGCGACGGCGACGCTGCGGCGATCGGGGCCCTCGCCCACGTGCCAGCCGCTGGTGCCGCAGCTATCGACCTGGAGACGGGAGGCCAGGCCCCGCCGCTCCACCACCTCGAGGAAGACCCCCTCGGCCAGGGGGGAGCGGCAGATGTTGCCGAGGCAGACGAAGCAGACGCGGATGGGATCACTCACGGGGAGCATGCTCCCTGGCCTGACCGCGGCGGTCAACGCTTGCCGCCACGGACGGGCTCGCCCCCCTCTGGCCACGAGGTGGGAGCGCCTCCGGGTTTACAGCCCCTCGGCCCGGGGGGCAGAGTGCCGGCCCTTCCATGATCCCCCGCCTCCCCGCCTGCCATGCTACGCCCGGCCTCCTCGCCGCCCTCCTCGTCGGCACGCTGCCCGTCGTGTCGCACGCCGCCCTGCCGGGCCGCGTCGACGCCGCGGACGCGATGCGGCTGGTGCCCTTCGGCGATGGGCGGGTCCTCGGCGGCACCGCCAGCGTGGACGGGGCGGCCGGACGCGCCGGCGCTTTCGGATTTGGGGCCTGGGGCTGCAGCGAGGGCTGGGCGTGGACGGCCATCACCAGCGCCGCCGCGGGAATGTCGATCACCGTCGCCCAGGGCGACGCCCGCCTCGACGTCGTCCTGCGGCCCGCACGGGAGCTCCGGGATCTCACTGTCCGCCTCGGGGACCGGGCCCTCGGCACCCGCACCCTCGACGTGGGCTGGCAGCGCCTGAGCTTCCCCCTCGACTCGGGCGACGTGGGGCGCCGCGTGCTCAAGCTGGATCTGTCCGCGGGCAGTGTGCCCCTCGAGGAGGACGCGGGCCTTCCCCCCGAGGTCCGGGGGCTCCTCCACCTCGTGGCCTCGAGCGCGGAGGCCCAGGCGCCCCAGCACCTCTCCGGGCCGCTGGCCGATGGGGACGTGCTCTGGCTCGAGCGCGGCGACAGCGTCGAGCTCCCCCTGAGCCAGCATCGCGGCGCGGCCCTCGAGACCGCCGGCTTGCGCCTCCGGGGCGAGGCCCACGACCTCCGGGTGCTCGTCGAGGTCGAGGAGATGGGCGCCCCCGCGGAGCGCCGGCTCGCCCTGCCGGCCTCCCTCGCGATGCCCTACAACGTCGACATCGCACGGGCCGGGGATCGGGGCCACGCCCTCCTCCGCATCTCCGTCCGGGGCCACGGGCAGGGGGCCGTGGGGCTGGTGCAGCCCCGCATCACCCTGCCCTCCCCCCGCCGAGTGATCCGCAGGCAAGCGCCCCCCTTCGATCGCCTCTTCGTGATCGCTGTGCCGGGGCTGAGGGCCTCCGATACCCGGCGGAGCGCCCCCCGCCTGCCCTCGAGCGAGCTCCATCGAGGCACCTGGACCACGTCGGCCACCCCCCGCTCCGCCCTGGCGACCCTGATGACCGGCCGCTACGCCAGCGCCCACGGGGTGCGCGGCCTCGGAGATCAGCTCGCCGCGGAGCTGCCCACCCTCGCCACGCTCCTCGCGGCCGAGGGGTGGAAGACCGCGCTCCGGACGGGCTTCCTGCCGGTCTCGCCGGGCGATCCGATCCTCGCGGGCTTCCAGGATGTGGCCAGCGCCGCGGAGGGAGGCTTCGCCCCCCACGCCACCGAGGTCCTGGCGAGCCTGAAGGAGGCCACCGACACGCTCGGACCAGGAAGGAAGCTGGCGGTCGCGCTGCTCTCGGACGTGCTCTCGCCCTGGATCCCGGTCGGCGATGGGTACAAGGCCCACTACCCCGGCGCCGAGCCGCCGTGGGATCCCCGCACGAATCGTGAGGCCTTGCAGAGGCTCCCGCCGGGCGCGCTCGAGCCCTCGCAGCGCGCTTTCCTCGAGGCGCTACGGCGCGGCAAGGCGGACGAGGCCCTCGCTGCGCTCCGCACCTTCGTCCAGGAGGTCTCGGGTGATCGCTCCGTCCGGACCCTGCTCCTCGTGGTGGGCACGGGCGGGGGCGAGCTGCCGGGCGCGGCCACGCTCGACCCCCGCGTGGCGGAGGTGCCGCTGTGGATCTCCGGCACCTCCCTCGGGGAGCTGCCCGCGGACGCCAGCCTCGATCTGGCCGATGTAGCCTCGCTGATCGCCTCCTTGGCCCTCGAGGCGCCCCCCCGTGGGCTGCAGGGACTCGATCCGCGCCAGCGCCCCCCGTGGGCGCAGGCCACGCCCTCGTTCTCCAGCCTGGGAGGCGCGGCGGATCTGGTCGCCCATGGCGGCCACGTGCTCCGGGTGGAGCGCCCCTCCGGGCTCCGGACCCTCTTCGCGCGCGACGAGACGGCGGGCTGGCTCCCGGTGGAGGGGGGCGCACGCGCGGTGATCGCCGATCGCCTCGAGCGGCACCTCGAGGCCTGGCTCGGCGCCGGGCCCCGCTGGACCGCGAGG
>CAZEHU010000556.1:0-3153 GCA_964511605.1 uncultured Myxococcales bacterium | reverse complement strand
CTCTACGGCTCGGCGCCTCCTCGGGGCCCGGGCGAGGTGGAGGCGTGGGCGCGCGGCCAGGGCCACGCCCACCTGATCGGCCTCGACGAGGCGGGCCGCGGCCCCCTCGCGGGGCCGGTGGTCTGTGGGGCCTGCTCGCTCCCGGATCCCTGCCCTCTCGAGGGGCTCGACGACTCCAAGCGTCTCAGCGAGGCCTCCCGCGAGCGCCTCTTCGGCGCCATCCAGGAGGTCGCCCTTGCCTGGGCGGTCTCGGTCGTGGAGCCCGAGGAGATCGATCGCATCAACATCCTCCAGGCCAGCCTCGTCGGCATGGGGCGCGCCTGGGCCGATCTGGTGGAGGGACGCCCGGCGCTCGGCGGCGCCTTCGTGATCGTCGACGGCAACAAGCGGGCGCTGCTCCCGCCCTCCGTCGGCCAGCGGCCCGTGGTGGGAGGCGACGGCCGCTCGCTGAACGTGGCTGCTGCGTCGATCCTGGCCAAGGTGACCCGGGATCGCCTCATGCTCGACTACCACCAGAGGTGGCCGAGCTACGGCTTCGACCGCCACAAGGGCTACCCCACCGCCGCCCACCGCGCCGCGATCGCCGAGCACGGGCCCTGCCCGATCCACCGGCGGAGCTTCCGGCTGCCGCCCTCCCCCTCCCGGCCCGCTGCCGCCGCAGAACCATGAGCCGGGCGCGCCTCGCCCTCGGCCGCGCTGGCGAGCGACGAGCGGCCCGCTACCTCCGCCGCCGGGGGCTCCGCATCCTGAAGCGCAATTGGCGAGGTCCCGGCGGCGAGCTGGACCTCGTCGCCCTCGACGGAGAGCAAGTGGTGGTGGTGGAGGTCCGCACGAGCGGCGCTCCTCGCCCCTTCGCCGGAGGTCCCGAGCAGACGGTCGGTCCCGAGAAGCTCCGCCGGCTCAGGCGCCTGACCTCCCTGTACCTCCTCACCTTGCCCCGCCCGCCCGCCGGCGGCGTGCGCATCGACGTCGTGGCGGTGGTGCGGCGGAGCTCCTGGCGCTGGGAGCTCCGCTGGTTCCCGAACGTTGGTTGAGCCGCGAGGGACTGCCGGTTGCGGGCAGATCTAGAGGCGGGCCGATCTACTCGCCGCCGGTGAGCTCGGCCTGCACGCAGAAGCTCACCCCCAGGGTCGGCGCGGTCTCGCAGGTCGAGACCCCGGGGCAGTCGGTGTCGGTGGTGCAGGCACGGGTGCAGAAGGTCTCCGAGCCCTTGTAGCGGGCGCAGATCTTCTCGGTGCAGAAGGGATGATCCTCCACCACGCAGGTGAAGTCCGTCGTGGAGGCCTGGGCCTCGCAGACCTCTTCGATCGACTCGGAGAAGGGACAGTCCGTGAAGAGGTCGTCGTCCGCGCAGCTCTCGAGGCCCAGGGCCGCGGCGCAACCGAGCAGAAGGAGACCGACGCGAGCGGCCCGGCGGCACGCGCGGCGGGGGGGAGGTCGGCGTCGACGGGAGGAGGTGGCGTTCAAGGCGGCCCTGGACGAGGTCAGGCGGGATTCTCGGGGCCGCGCGGCGCCGGTGTCAACGCGACATCACACACACCAAGCCAGGGCCTCGCCCTCCTTGACCGTGCTCGGGGGCCGGGGATATAACCCCGCAGCCTCTTCTCCCCTTTCCAGGACGTGGGTTTGCCGGCATCGAGACCCCTCTGGAGGCTGCCCTCCGTGCTGCTGATGGCGAGCCTCCCTTTGCTGGCGCTCGGTGCCACGACGGCCCTCGCCCAGGCGCCGGTGGACCTGAGCGGCGACCCGGTGGACCTGAGCGCCGAGCCCGTAGACCTCGAGGCGGATCCGGTCGACCTGAGCCCGCCGCTGGACTTCGAGGCCGATCCGATCGACCTACAGCCCGACTACGTGGTGGAGCCCGCAGCCCTCGAAGCGCTCCTGCGCGACGGACGCCGCCTCGCTGAGGACGACGAGTGCGTCGACGCCTCGCTGCGCTTCCACGACATCATCAACAACGGCGATCCCGGCTGGCCCGTCGTCCAGGAGTCCCAGTACGGCCTGGCGGTCTGCCTGCACGAGCTGGGGCTCTACCAGTCCTCGCTCAACGAGCTCGAGCCCATCGTCGATGCCGGCGAGGGACACCCCCGCTATCGTGGGGCGCTCGGCTACCTCCTCCGCATCGCCCGGGCCACGGGCGGGGATACGAACGTGCTGAGCCGCATCGCCGCCTACTCGCCGGACCTCTACGCCCCCGACGACGCGGACGAGCTCCACTTCCTGGTCGGCCAGTACCACTACTCCGAGGGCGCCTTCGCCGACGCCCTCGGCCGCTTCCAGCGGGTCACCGAGGATCACGGCGCCTTCTTCGTACGCGCCCGCTACCTCGAGGGCGTGATCCACGTGCAGGAGTCCCGCCTCAGCATCGACCCGGCCAAGGCGGATACGCGCCGCCTGAAGGCCGCGGCCGATGCCTTCAAGTCGATCCTGCGCTACGAGCGCGACGAGGGGGGGGGCGCAACGGTCCAGAAGGTCACCGCGAAGGCGACCCTTGCCCTCGGCCGCCTCTTCTTCTCCACCCGCCAGTATCAGGTGGCCGTGCGCTACTACGATCAGGTGGCGGAGGCGGATCCGAGCTGGCTCCCGAGCCTCTTCGAGGTGAGCTGGGTCTACTTCCAGCTCAAGAACTACCCGCGCGCCCTCGGGAACCTGCACACCCTGAACTCGCCCTACTTCCGCGACCAGTACTTCCCGGAGTCCCGGGTCCTGCAGTCCCTCATCCTCTTCTACAACTGCCGCTACGACGAGGCGAACGCGATCATCAAGGACTTCGTCCAGGACTACTACCCCCTGATGAAGGAGCTGAAGGATCAGCTCAACCAGTTCGCGGATCCCAACGCCTTCTACCTCTGGCTCGCGCGCCTGAGCCGCTCGGAGGAGACGGAGTTC
The DNA here is from genome assembly GCA_964511605.1 of uncultured Myxococcales bacterium. Lineage (GTDB taxonomy): Bacteria > Myxococcota_A > UBA9042 > PHBI01 > JACKFB01 > CAZEHU01. The sequence goes on along the minus strand of CAZEHU010000556.1, from coordinate 264 downwards.
TCGAGCCGCTTCAAGAGGATCTTCAACGCCGCCCTCGCCGATCGGAAGCTGCGGCGGAAGTTCTTCTTCCTCAAGGCGCTGAGCGACGAGCTCGATCGTCTCGAGACCTACGGCAACAAGAACGCCGTGGCCGAGCCCTTCCTCACGGGGCTCAGCGCGGAGCTCAAGGCCTATCGCAGCCTGGTGGTCGGTGAGGCCGGCAGCCTCGCGCAGGCTCGCCTTCTCCGCGTACTCAAGGAGCTCAAGACCCACCTGGGCGGTGCC
>CAZEHU010000555.1:0-3165 GCA_964511605.1 uncultured Myxococcales bacterium | reverse complement strand
ACTGCTCGACCGTCTCCGGTCCACCGGTCGCACATTGGGCCACGGCGGCCGCCACGGCCTCACAGACCCCGGGTCGCGCGAGCCAAGGCGCGGCGCAGACGCTGCGCCCGAGCTCGCGGGCGGCAGCGTCGTAGAAGAGCATGGCCTCCTCGGGCGCGCCCGCCGGGAGGCCGGCAAGCCAGCGGTCCCGCAGAGCCTCGAGGAGGATCCCCTGATTGCGACGTGCGCGTCGCAGGGCTGAAGGTCCGAGGGGGGTCGCCGAGCGCCACACCAGGAGCACGATACCCAACAGGTGTCCACGCTCGCCCAGGAGGCTGGCGCCGAGCACCTGGACCGGGCCCTGGGCCGCGAGCCGGTCCGCCAACCCTGAGGGCGGTCGCTCGTCGAGGCAGACCTCCAGGCGGCCGGCGATGGGCCGGCTCTCCCAGGGCAGGAGGCCATCGAGCCGCTCGCCGTCCAAGGAGGTGAGCGCTCCCGTCAGCTCGGGGTCACCGACCGCCCGGACCCCGTGCACACGACCCACGCGCTCGCGGCTCTGGACCATCACCGGAAGGAAGGCCGCCCCGCCGGCGCGCGCCTGTGCGAGGAGCCTCCGGAGCTCACCCTCCATCGGCCCCCGAGCTCCCGGCATCCGTGAGGTGGCGAACGACCAGCGCCATCTCCGCGCGCGAGCCGATCCCAAGGTGATCGTACAGGGCCCGGATGTGGTCGCGGATGGTCTCCTGCGATAGATCGAGCCTCGCGCCTATCTCCGAGACCGTCAGGTCCTGGACCGCGAGGGATAGGACCTGACGGAGCCGCTTGGATAGGCGCAGGACGCGCGAGATGTCCGGCTCCTGGTGAGACCTCATCACGACGGCGCACGCCTCCTCCTCCTCCCCGGCAAGGCGCAGCAGCCGAACCTCGGTAGACCCGGACATGAAGGTCCTCGAAGGCGAGTCCGTGCCCAACAGGGAGGTGATCTCCGCGGTGACTCGCTCCTCGATCCCCGGTGACCCCACGCCGACCCCGACGCACGGCACCTGGCCCTCGATGTCGATGCCGCCGCGAACGACGAGCACGGCGCCCCCCTCGGACCGGGCCGACTCGATGGCGCGCGCAGCGTCGAGGTGCTGCAGATAGGCCGGGACGCGCGGCTGGAGTCGAGCCGGCAGATCGGGCTCGAACTTCGGATGAGGCCGGGTCCTGAAGACGCCGATCCAGCCGGCGTAGCGGTCTGAAATGACCGCGTTGAGGCCCAAGGAGCAGTGGATCTCGCCAGGGCGCCAGAAGCGCTCTGTCAGCTCCTCCGGGAGCTCGTCCGTGGTCTGGATCTGGAAGGCATTGGCCTGGGTCAGCATCCCAAGCTGACCGGCCAGCTCCTCCCGGGTCTCGCCCAGGTGGACCGGCATGTAGGGCTTCCCTTCGATCTCGCGCAGGGCCTCCGCGACGGCCCGAGGGCCCTGGAACCGGTTCTCCCCCGCGACGAGGCAGCGCCGGTCGCGGTCCCGCCACAAGGTGTACCAATTGCCGGCCTGGGCGCCGGTGGCCGCCATGAGGTCGGAGACCACGGCGTCTCGAATCTCCCCGGGATCGGTCGAGGAGATCGGAGCCATGGTGGTGGTCGCGCGGACGCGCAAGGGGACCTCCTGGAGACGCCGGGTTGGGAGTCGACCACCAGTGAACGGCACCTCGACGAGCTTGGCCGTGAGCGATGTCACAGGCCCGCTCGTCCCTCTTGATGCCGCCTGTCTGGCCGCAATCGCCGATCTCGGGCGGCCCGGAGACTCGACCGCCCGCAGCGGATCAGGCCCACAGCACGGTCACCGCTCGACCTGACGCCGTCTGCGCCCCACCGAGGGCCGTGCGCTCCTCGAAGGGAGCTGCTGCGTCCCGCCGGTCGAAGAGGACGAGCACGCCATGGTCGAGGGAGAGGCGCTCGAGGTAGCCGTCGAGCTCGACGAGGCCCTTCGGGAGCGGGTCGGGGCGGCCTTCGCGCCAGACCTTGAGCTCGAAGGCCTCGCGCTGGACGCGGCGGGCGCCGTCGGGGGCCTGGAAGGGCCAGCGCACCAGGAGGTCTACGCGGCCCCGGCCGACGCCGTACTCGCGGTCGATGTAGCCCCCCCCGTTCACGATGCGCTGGAGCCAGGCCATCATCACGAGCTGGGGGGCGACCTCGTGGTAGGAGTGGCCCTCGAGCAGCACCTCCCCGTGCTCGCGCCAGAAGGCGGCGAACCCCTCGAGGATGGTGGCGACGTCGAGGCGCCCGTCCTCGCGGACGAAGGTCGGCGTCTCTGCCGTGATGTAGCCCTCGGCGGCGGCCGAGAGCACCCGCACGATGACCTCGCGGTAGATGGGGTTGGCGACGCGGAGCGGCGGCGTCGGCGCCACGAGCCCTAGGTCGCGCAGGTAGAGGAAGTCGTCGTCGTAGGTCGCCTCCTCGGGGGCGCCCTCGCCGGCGATGAGGGGCTCGATGATGCGCTGGACGCGCGGCTCCCGGAGCCGCGCCACGAGGGAGTCGAGGTGGGTCTGCCGCTTGAGGACCAGGGTCTCCTTGGCCGCCTCGACGTGGTGGCCGTCGATAGGCTCCTCCGCGGGGACCCGCTGGTTCCGCACGATCTCCCGGGCCAAGGAGTTCGTCAACCAAGGCTGGCCCTCGCTGAGCTCCCAGAGGCGCCCTCGAGCCTCGCCCGTGAACACCTGCTCCGTATCGGAGGTGTGCTGGTCGAGGAGCCCCTCGGTCTGGGCCCGATCGAAGAGCCCGAGGCGCAGGGACTCCACCTTGATATTGAAGGGGCTCGAGGTCCCGAGGCGCTCGGCGTCACCGCCGCTCGCCGCCTTGTACTCCCGGACGTCGCGAAGGCCACAGAGGACCACGGACCAGGGGAAGGCTCCGGGGCGCCGTGCAAACCCAGCGCGGAGCTGGCGCAGAACCGACTTCAGGCTCTCGCCGCGGAGGGCGTCGATCTCGTCGATGAAGAGGGCCACGCGGCGTGGGCTGGCGAGGGACCAGCGCTCCAGGGCATCGGCCAGGAGGTCCGACGAGGACGTCGCGGGCCACGGTGGTGGGCGCAGCGCCTCCGGGAGCTGGAAGTTGACCTCACGCCTGAGCTCCGAGAGCACGGACCGCTGCGCGGCCGCCTGGTCCTCCCCCGCCGGCTCCCCGGTCTCCGCGGACACATGGAC
>CAZEHU010000554.1:0-3169 GCA_964511605.1 uncultured Myxococcales bacterium | reverse complement strand
GCTCGCCCTCTGCGGGAATTGGACCCGGAATTGCTAAGCAACGGTTGATCTCTGAGGGGTCCCGGCGCAGCATCCAGCAGACTGGTCGAAGAACGAGGGGTGAGGGTGGAGCAAGGATCCTCCAGCACGAACAAAGGTGGGTCGCCGAGTCGCAGCCCCCAGCTCGCGGGTCTGGTCCTGGAGGCTGCCGACATCACCGGTGCGCTCCGCTCCGTCGGCCCCGGCCGCTGCCCCTCGTGCGACGCCTCGGCAGACGCTTGGGTTCGGGACGGCAAGGCCCGGCGCAAAGCAGGGCTGGTCCAGGTCTACCGCTGCTCTTCGTGTGGGAAGAAGAGGGTCGGTCACGCGGACGGCCCGCTATCCCATCCGATCTTCCGAGGGGAGACGATGGTGCTGGCCGTGCTCCTGCACCACGAGGGCTGGTCGGCCACCCGGATCGCGAGGGAGCTCCCGATCACCGCCGAGGAGGAGGGTGAGGGCGCCGCTCCGCGCCGCCCGAACCGCCAGACGGTGGGGCGCTGGCTCAAGAAGCTGGGCCACCCCGTCCTCGAGGCCCGGCTCGAGCTCCGCCCCGGCGTGCGGCCGGACCCTCCGCGGCCTGCTCCGGCGTCGATCCCGGCGCCGCCGCCCGTCCTCTCCGAGCCCCGCGCGCCGGTGGCGCGCTTCGACCCCCTCGAGATCGGCTCGGTGGTCGCGGGTCGCTTCGAGGTGGTGGAGCTCCTCGCGCTGCGCCGCGACCGCGGTTCGTCGATGGACGCGGCGTCGAGCGCGGACGAAGCGCTCGACCTCCCGAGCGAAGGGGGCGGGGTCGCGCTGGTCGAGGATCGATGGCGTGAGGGACGCGTGGTCCTCAAGGTCCTCGCCCCCGGGCCTCGGCCCGGGGCACCCGCGGAGGCCGAGGAGCCGGGGGAGGCGCGGATACGACGGGAGTTCGCCATCCGGGCGCGCCTCGCCCACCCGCACATCGTCGGGGTGCTGGACTTCGGAGTGCTCGAGGATGGCCGTGCGTGGTTCACCCAGGAGGCGGTGGAGGGGGTCGACCTCTTCGAGGCCGGCCGCGACGCTGCTTTCCCCCAGGTCCTCGGCTGGCTCGTCGACGTGCTCCGTGCGTGCGCCTACCTGCACGATCGCGGCATCCTCCATCGGGACCTGAAGCCGGACAATGTGCTGGTCTCCGAGGAGGGTCGACCGCGCATCGTCGACTTCGGAATCTCCTCGAGAACCCACGAGGCAGACTCGGCCTCCCTGTCGGGCAGCCTCGCGTATCTTGCGCCCGAGCTCCTCGAGGGAGCGCAGCCGGACGCCTCGGTGGACCTCTACGCCCTCGCGGCGACCTTCCGTGAGGTCCTCGCGCGGGCCCTCGCCCCGACGGGCGCCCGCGGCGTGCGGACCGCTGCCCGCCCTGCCCTGTCCACGCTGCGGGCCGACGTGCCCTCGTGGTTCGACACCTTCCTCGATCGGCTCGGGGCCGGCGATCGCGCTGAGCGCTTCGCCAGCGCCCCTGCTGCCATCGCTGCCCTCGCGGCAGCCAGCGGCCGAGCCTTCGCCGCCGAGACCGCGGAGACCGTCCTCGCGCGCCTCGTGGGCGCGACCTCGGTCGGCCTCGACGAGGCGCTCGCACGGGTGCTGGCCTGCGCCTCCGAGCCAGGCTGCCCCGGCGTCGTGGTCGTGGGGCCCGCCGGCATCGGCAAGAGCCGCTTGCTCCGCGCCGCGCTGCGGCAGCTCCAGCTTGGCGGCGCCCACCTCCTCCCCTCGACCATCAGCGGCATCGCTCAGGCGGTGCACGCGCACCTCGGCGCCGCGCATCCCGCGGTCCGCCGCCACGCCGACGTCCTCGCGCGCCTTCCAGGCCGCGGCGAGGCCCGAAGCATCCCGCTCCGCCCGCGCGACGGCATCCTCCGCGATCGGGAGGCCCTCCTCGAGCTGCTCGGAGAGCCGGAGTTCGAGGCCAGCATCCTGCTCGTCGACGACGTCCAGTCCGCGGACGCACCGACCCGCGAGCTGGTCCGGGCCCTGGCGCGTGGTCGGGGGCCGGGGCCGAGCGTGATCCTGGGCCTCCGCAGCGAGCAGCGAGGGGGAGGAGCGAGCTGGCCCGCCCTGGAGGTCGTGGAGGTCCCGCCCCTCGAGGAGGAGGACGTCGTCGAGCTCCTCCGGGAGGCGCTCGGGGACGAAGCCACGGCCAGCCAGCTCGGCCCCCGCTTGCACGCCGCCACCGAGGGCAACCCCCGCTTCCTCGAGGAGATCGTCGGCGCGCTCGTCAGCCGCCGTGACCTCGAGCCCGGCCCGGAAGGTAGACTCCGCCTGAGCGAAGGAGCGTCTCTGCCGGTCCCTACAGGGCTGCGGGAGGCCTGCCGTGCGCGCCTGGAGGGGCTGTCCAACGCGGATCGGCGAGGGCTCGTGGCCCTGGCCCTCGCGCCCGAGCCGGTGCCCATCGAGGCCTTCGAGCGCCTCGAGGCCGACGGCTTCGACACCCTCGAGGCGCTCATCTCCGCTCGCCTGGTCCGCCGCGTCGAGCTCCCGGGAGCGGAGGCCCCCCACCCGATCTTCGTGGCCGTCGCCCACGATGGGGTCCGGGAGGCTGCGCTCGATGGCCTCGGCGCCACGGAGCGCCGAAGCTCGACCCGGGAGCTCGCGGAGGCCGTGGAGGCGGTCGCGGACGTCGAGGACGCACCGATCACCCTGCTCGCCGGCCTGTGGGATCAGGCGGGGGACTCGCGACGCGCGCGTCCGTGGCTCCTCCGTGCCGGGCGTCGCGCCCGGGCACGCCTCGACCTCGACGCTGCCCTCGCCTGGCTCGAGCGCCTCGACCACCACCTCGGGCCGGAGGCCTTCGAGCCGGAGGCCCTGCGCCTCCGGGAGGAGGCCCTCCGCGATATGGAGCGCATCCTCCGCTACCGCGGCCGGCACGACGCCCAGGCCGTGACCATCGATCGCCTCCAGCTCCTGGCCCAGACCTCGGACCGCCAGGCCAAGCTTCTCGAGGCCGCGGCCCTCAAGGGCCTGCACTGGTTCGATCGGCGCCAGCCCGCCCTCGCCCGCCAGATCTGCCGCGGCCACCTGCCCCTCGCCCGCCAGTCCGGCGATCGCCTGAGCCTCGCCCGCCTGCTCTGGGTGCTGGCGATGGTGGAGGTCGCCGAGGGGGATCTGGAGCGAGGCCTCGAGGTCGGGG
>CAZEHU010000553.1:0-3178 GCA_964511605.1 uncultured Myxococcales bacterium | reverse complement strand
CGGTCTCGTTCAAGGGGCCCTCTGCCACCATCAAGAGCCACCACAACGTCGGCGGGCTGCCGGAGCAGATGGACCTCGAGCTGATCGAGCCGCTCCGGGAGCTCTTCAAGGACGAGGTACGCCGCGTGGGTCTGGAGTTGGGCCTCGAGGACGAGCTCGTCTGGCGCCAGCCCTTCCCGGGTCCTGGCTTGGCGGTCCGCATCCTCGGAGACATCGACGCGGAGCGGGTGCGCCTCCTGCAGGAGGCCGACGCCATCGTCCGTGAGGAGCTCGCCCGGCTGCCTCAGCATCGCGAGATCTGGCAGTCCTTCGCTGCGCTCCTGCCGATCCGCTCGGTGGGGGTCATGGGGGACAACCGCACCTACGAGTACGTCTGCGCCGTCCGGGCGGTGAGCTCCGTCGATGGCATGACCGCGGACTGGTACCCGGTGCCCTACGAGACGCTCGGGCGGATCTCGAGCCGCATCATCAACGAGGTGCGGGGCTTCAACCGGGTGGTCTACGACATCTCGTCGAAGCCTCCGGCCACCATCGAGTGGGAGTAGCGAGGGGCGCTCTCCCTGCCCTCGCCCTTCCCTACCGCCCGTGGTTCATGATCAGGACCCGATCCTGATCCCGGAAGCGCACCTGCACCCGCTTCGGTGGCTGGGGCTTGGTGACGACCCCCAGTCCGAACTTGGAGTGCTCGATCACGGCGCCGAGGGGCCAGTCCGCGCGGGGATCGTAGGGCCGGCCCTCGGCGCTGGCGGCCTCGAGGGCTTCGCGCCAGAGGGTCTCCTGGCTCGCGGCCGGCAGGATCGGGTCCTTCTTCGCCCGCTTCTTCTTCTTCTGGGGCTCCCCGCTGCGCGGCCTCGGCGGGGACTTCTGCCCCACCGGCGGGCGATAGGCGTGCCACGCCTGGCAGGTATTGCACTTCACCTGCTTGGGCCACCCGGCCACGATCGCGACGATGGTATGGGCCAGGTCCATGCGGCACTTCGAGCAGTAGGCGTCGCAGTCGCGGCCGACGACGAAGCGGTCCCCCCCCCGCGTGGCCATCAGGCCCGCGTTCCGGTGTCTGAGGCCATCAGGCCCTCTCCCGGAACGTGATGTAGTGGTTCATCACGTAGTTCACGACGGTGCCCGCGAGGATGCCTATCGCCTGGGCCGCGTAGATCAGCATGCCGAAGCCGAGGGCGAGGAGCTGGGCCACGCCGAACTGGATGCCGATCGCGGCGGAGCTGGCCAGGTAGTAGAGCGCCACACGACCTAGGAGATCCCGCTTTCGGGTGCCCTTGTCACGGTCTCCCCAGGTCCAGACGCTGTTCAAGACGAAGTTCCCGAAGACGCTCACGACGATGCCGAGGGCGCTGGCGGCGGCCTCGCGAGGCGCCTTGTCGAGGGAGGCGAAGAGCTGGAGTCCGACCCAGACGAAGCCGAGGTTGACGAAGACGCCGCTGGCCCCCACCACACAGAACTTGATGAAGCGGCGCTGCTCGGGGCTCAGGCGCTCCCGCAGCAGATGGACTACCCTCTCCTTCACGCGCCCTCGACGATGCGGATCCAAGCGGGCTCTCCCACCATGAAGCTCGAGCCGCCGATGGCCCCGAGCGCCGCGCGCACATCCCCTTCGCGGGCCTCGTGGGTGAGCATCACCACCTGCACGGAGTCCGAGCCGTCGGCTTCTTTGGCCGGATGATCCTGGATCATGCGGCCGATGCTGATGCCGCGGGCGCCGAGGATCGACGCGATGGTGCCGAGGACTCCGGGCTCGTCGCGGACCGGGAAGCGCAGGTACCAGGGGCAGCGGATCTCGCTGGCCTCGAGGAGACGGCGGGGCGGCAGACGATCGGCGTGGAAGGCCAGGTGGGGCAGGCGACCCGAGGTGCCGCGGAGGATGTTGCGGCCGAGCTCGATGACGTCGGCCACCACGCTCTGGGCGGTGGGCAGCATGCCGGCCCCCTGGCCCCAGAAGAGGACGGGGCCGAGGGCGTCGGAGTCCACGCGGACCGCGTTGAAGACGCCTTGCACGCTGGCGAGGATCTCGCTCGAGGGGACGAGCGCGGGGTGCACTCGTGCCTCGATGCCCTCCTTCCGGCAGAGGGCGACCGCGAGAGGGCGGATCGTAAAGCCGAAGCGCTCGGCCACGTCGATGTCGATGGCGGTCAGCGTGCCGATGCCCTCGGTGAGGATACGCTCCGGGTCGACCCGCAGGCCGTATGCGAGGGCCATCAGGATCGCGAGCTTCTGCGCCGCATCCGCGCCCCCCACGTCCATGGTGGGATCCGCCTCGGCGTATCCGAGCTCTTTGGCCTCGGCGAGCGCCTCCTCGTACGAGGCGCCTTCGCTGGTCATGCGGGTGAGGATGAAGTTCGAGGTGCCGTTGATGATGGCGTGCAGGGCGCGCACCCGATCGGCGGCCAGGCCCTCGCGCAGCATGCGGATGACGGGGATGCCGCCGCCGACGGAGGCCTCGAAGATCACGTCGCGCCCGGCGGCGTCGGCGGCCTCGAAGACCTCCGCGCCGTGGCGGGCGAGGAGCGCCTTGTTGGCGGTGACGACGTGTTTTCCCTGGGCGAGGGCGCGGAGGATGTGGGCGCGGGCCGGCTCGTAGCCCCCGATCACCTCGACGACCACCTGGATCTCGGGATCGTCGGTCACCAGCCTGGGGTCGTCGGTCAGGAGCTCCCGGGGCACGACGGGATCCCGCTCGGCGTCGAGGCGACCGACGGCGATGCGAGTGATCTGCACCGGGACGCCGAGGCGGGCCTCGATGTCCGCTCGGTTGGAGGCAAGGATGCGGACCACGCCCGTCCCCACGGTGCCACAGCCCAGAAGCCCGATTCGGATGCGGTCCATCTGCCCCCTCGTGCGCGCCGCTCCGGCCTCGCAGGTCGGGGTCCTATCCCCGATCGACAAGAAACGCTCAAGTCCCAACTGGCGGGTTCCGAAGGGGGAGAGCGTCTGGACGACACTCCGGGCGAGGCCGCGGACGGGCGGCCGACGAGACCTTCGGTGGGTGGTCGAAACCCTCACCGGTCGGAGCCTGGTGGGGTCCGGCCGGTGGGGGTTTCTCTTCTTGGGCGAAGGCTCCTGAGGGCCGCGATCAGGCGCCGGGGGGCACAGGCACCTCGGCGCGCCAGAGGGAGCGTGCAGTCGGCTCTGGTGAGTCTTGTCGACCTCGCCCCGACCCTCCTGG
>CAZEHU010000552.1:0-3178 GCA_964511605.1 uncultured Myxococcales bacterium | reverse complement strand
CTCCGCGAGCACCTCCACGCGGCCATCGGAGAGGTTGCGCACCCACCCGCTCATGCCCAGGCGGCGGGCCTCGTCCCGGGCCGAGGCTCGGTAGAAGACGCCCTGCACGCGGCCCGAGGCGAAGAGGCGCACCCGACGCACCGTGCCCGCCTCCCGCTCGGCGTGGAGGAGGGCGCGGGTCGGAGCCCACAGAGCCACGACCGTGTCGGTCTGGCCGCGCGCGGCCTCGAGGTCGCCGGCCCGCGCCAGCTCTTCGAGGCGCTGGAGCTCTGCCGCCATCCGGGCGGCGCCGACGATGGACGTGGAGCCCTTGAGCTGGTGCGCGCGCTCGGCGAGGTCCTCGAGCGCACCGAGCTGGGCAGCCCGCTCGAGGCCCGGCATCCGCTGCTCCGCTTCGTCGAGGAGCATCCCGATCAGGCGACCGAGGAGCTCGACCCGGCCCCCGGTCGTGCTCAGGCCCGCCTCCCGATCGAGGAGGGGCAGGGCCTCGATCTCGGCGCCGCCGGCGCCGCGGCTCATGGGCTGATCGGGTCCATCACCCCTCGCGCCTGGCGTAGAGGCTGGGGAAGCGGGCCAGGAACGCCACGGCGTGCTGGATCTCGCGGCTGTCCACCACCTCGCCGATCTTGTGGGTGTTCTGCTCGACGCCCGGCCCGAAGCCGAACATCGGCGGGTGCTGGAAAGCGCCGGAGGTGACCCAACGCTTGCCCTCCGCCACCTCGAGGCCCGAGCCCTCGACGGGCACCGGGAAGCCGACGCCGTCGGTGGAGAAGATCCATCGATCGACGCGGCACTCCTCCTTCAGGATCGCCGCGGGGGCGTCGCCTCCGTGCTTCACCTCGGGCCCCACGACGCGGCCATAGGTCTCGACCGCGCACTGGATCGCGGGGTGCTCCTCAGGGGTTGCCCAGCCCATGTAGACCTGGGGGTTGGCGGGGTTGTAGCCGACCCAAGTGGGCTCCTCGTAGACCGGGATCTGCACCGCGACGAGGCAGCCGGCCTCACGCGCGTGGGCGACGGAAGCCATCGCCTCCACATCGGCGCGGGCCGCCTCCGGATCTTCCCCCACGGTCAAGCGGCGGTCGAAGCGGAACGTGAAGCGCTGGGGCACGGCGCAGTCGCTGGGCGAGTCCAGGACAGCCCAGCTCGCGGTGCGAGTGCCGTGGCCAAGGAAGGCGTCGTCCGCGAAGCCGGCGCGAGCGTCGTAGCGATCGGAGGCCTCCGCGATGATGCGGGCGCCGAGCTCCAGGGGGTTGATGCCCTCCCACGGCATCGAGCCGTGACACGAGCGCCCAGTGACCGTCACCTCGATCTGCATGCGCCCGCGCTGCCCGCGGTAGACGCCGAGCGCGCCCTTGGCGCTGTCTCCGGTGCCCTCCGTGAGGATCACGACATCGGGCAGCTCGTGATCCGGGCGCCCGGGCAGGTACTTGCGCATCACATACATGGGCCCGGCGCCGTCGTTGTCCTCCTCGGCGGTGGTCGCGTAGCTGCGGACCCGCACACCGTGGAGCGCGCCCTCGGGCGTGAGCTCCAGCAGGATCTTGGAGGCCACCACCTGGCAGATCACGCCGGAGAGCTGGTCGGCCGCGCCGCGGCCAAAGACCACATTGCCCTGCCAGTCGCCCGGCAGGTAGCCGAGCTCGCCGCGGAGGAACGCCTCGTCGACCCGATCGCCGTCGACGAGGCCATCGTAGGCATCGATGCCTCCGCCGATCTTGTCGAGCCAGCTCGGCCTCAGCGCCTTCACCGTGTCGGTGTGGCCGTCGAGGAAGATGACTCGCTTGTCCTCGGGGGCGACGCCGTCGTCGGGATCCTCGACGCTCCAGACCAGGTTGCCGTAGGCGTCGAAGCCCACGTCCTGCGGCGTGCGCACCGCGCCGATCTCGACGATCTTCGCCCTCAAGTACTCGAGCCTGGGTCCTTCGTGGTTCGAGAGCCCGCAGAGGGGATCCCCACCCTCGCGCACGGGTCGATCCACGTAGTCCGCGGGGATACGGATCGCCTCACGGAGGATCTCCTCGGCGAGGGGCCGGTAGGTCCGGGCGAGCTCGGTGATGCGAGCGTCGAGGGAGGTGCTGCGGGTCATAGGATGTCCTGGAGGAGGGCGCCGAGCCTGCCCGCGAGGTCGTCGACCTTCGCCGAGGCGAGCAGCGCCATGATCACGTAGACCTTCCACTGGGCCTCGAGGGCGACGTGGGTCCGGTGGCGGTCCATGACCCCCGGCGTCACCTCGTCCCCGATGTCCGCGGGCAGGCAGTGCATGTAGAGGGCGTCGCCCCCCTTGGTGAGCCCCATCCGGCGCTCATCGCAGATCCACCCGGTAGAGCGGGCGTTGCGATCGAGGCAGCGGCGCTCGATGTCGGCGAGCTGATCGCGGTCGCCGGCTCGGTTGGCCTGGACGCGCTCCATCATCAGGTCGTAGGGCCCCCAGGACTTCGGGTAGACCACGTCAGCGTCGCGGAAGGCGTCGTCCATGTCGTGGGTGATCCGGAACGAACCCCCGGAGCGCTCCGCCCCTTGACGCGCCTTGTCTACGCAGTCGTCGATGAGACGGTAGCCCTCCGGGTGGGCGAGGATGACCTCGGCGCCGAAGCGGGTCATCAGGGTGATGATGCCCTGGGGCACGCTGAGCGGCTTGGCGTAGCTCGGCGAGTAGGCCCAGCTCATGGCGATCTTCTTGCCGCGCAGCCCCTCGGGGAAGCGCTCCTGGAGCCAGCAGAGGTCGGCCATCGCTTGGGTCGGGTGGTCCACATCGCACTGGAGGTTGACGATAGGGACGGTCCGGGGCGGGCGAGGAGACCCCGGGCTCGTGGCGTCGAGGTAGGCGTCGATGCCCGCCTTCACGTCCCGCATGAAGGCGTTGCCCTCGCCCAGGATGAGGTCGTGGCGGATGCCGAGGGCATGGGCGTTCATGCCCAGCATGGCCCCGGTCTCCTCCGCGCTCTCGCCGTGGGCCACCTGGGTGGAGGACCCGTCGACGATCACGGGGGACATGCCCAGCCGCGCGGCGGCGCCGGCCCAGGCGCTCTTGGTCCGGGTGGAGTTATCGAAGAAGACGGCGTAGGCCAGCTCCTGGGGACAGAGGGGGGTGCGGATCCCGGCTCGGTCGAGCTTCGCGAAGGCGCGCGCGAGGTCGCCGAGCGCCCCGATCGCCGCGTCCGACGCATCCGTGGTC
>CAZEHU010000551.1:0-3184 GCA_964511605.1 uncultured Myxococcales bacterium | reverse complement strand
CATCCGACCGCAGGCGCTCGATGCGCTGATCGAAGCCGAGGGCCTCCTGGCCTTCGAGGAGGAGGGCGATCAGCTCGTCGTGATACCCGGCACCAAGGCCGAGCTTGGCTGCCAGATCGCGGAGCTCGGTGCCCTCCGAGCCCGCCCCCCCGCGGCGATAGGCCTCGCGGGCGTGATGCCACGCTCGCTCCCGGACCGCGTGGCTCGTCTCCTCCTCGCTGGCGTACAGCGTAGCGAGCTCGCGGTGGGCCCCCAGGGTCGCGGCCTCGGCATCCTCGACCTCGGCGAGGTCGCCCTTGGCCAGCGCCGCCTCCAGGATCTCCGCCAGCTCCACGGACTGCCCGGTCTCGCGCCACGCTCGAGCCAGGACCGCGCGGGCGAGCGCCGAGCCCTCGCCCTGAACCGCTCGCTCCCTGAGCGCACGGACGGCAGGAGCGAAGTCCGGGGTCTGGACCGTGATCGAGGCATAGCTCTCGACCGCGCCCCGGGGATCGTCGAGGCGATTCTCCCGGAGCTGGCCCAGGGTGAAGTGCAGGATGCGCTGGCGATCGGGATCGCCCGAGCCGTCGCCGAGCGCGAGGCGATCCTCGAGGAGCCGGGCCTTGTCCGCCCACCGCGAGCTCAGGGAGTAGAGGCGATCGAGGGCCTCGAGGGCCACCTCGTCGTCCGGCGCTACCTTGCGGATGCGCTCGTAGATGCGGATGCCCTCGTCGGGATCGTCGAGGTGCTCGAGGGCCAGATCCGCAGCCCGATGGAGCTGGGGCACGGCCACGTCCGGATCCTGGGTGAAGGAGGCCGAGTCCACCAGGAGCTTCATCAGCTCCCCGTGGCGACCGGTCTGTTCGAGCAGGGTCTCGAGGGTCGCTACCGCCCGCTTCCGATACTCGAGCAGATCCTTGCGGCGGGTCGCCCGGGTCTCCCACATCACCCGGCGGAAGGCCTCGATAGCGTCATCGGGGGTCTCGGCCTCGACCTGCAGGGTGCCGATCGCCTCGAGGAGCGCCAGGCGCTCAGGGGTCTGGCTGGCGCGCTCGGCCTTGAGCTCCAGGATGTGGATGCGATCGGCCGGCGTGCCGTGCACCGCCAGGAGGCGGTCGAGGGCCTCGAGGGCCTCGGTGACCGGGGTCCCCCCTTTGCGGCCGCGCTCCTCGAGCAGGTGCCTCCAGGCGCGGATGGCCCGCTCCGCATCGTCGAGCCGCACCTCGGCGATGCGGGCCACGCGCTGGTGGAGTCCGGCGGTCGCCTCGGAATCCACGGCGCGGGTCGCGGCCTCCTCGAGGAGATCGGCGGCACCGGCCCAGGCCTCGAGGGGCGCGGCGAGCCCCACGAGGGCCTCTCTGGCCCCTGCCGAGGCCGGATGGGAGACGAGCGCGCGGGCCGTGAGCTCATAGGCTCGCTCGAGGGCCAGGCGATCCTCGGGCGGAGCTGCGGGATCGGCCACGAGGCGCGCGGCGCGCTCGAGCAGGGCGGAGCGCTCCGGCAGATCCGTGGCGCGCCCTGCGAGGACCTCGAGGAGCTCGGAGTGTCCCCAGGGATCCTCGGCGCCCTCGTACCACTCGGAGAGCACGCTCGCCGCGCGCGCTCTCAGGGCGCTGTCGACGTCCTCGCGGCGTACCTGGTCGAGGCGCACGTCCCGCGCGTGGGCCCCCAGGCTCTGGAGTCCGGCGAGCTCCGCGAGGCCCTCGACACCCTCGGCTTGCTCCTCACCTCTCGCCAGGGTGCGGGACTCGAGCAGCGCCAGCGCGCGCCGGAGGCGGAGGCGCTCCGCATCGGCGCCCGGGCCGAGGGCCTCGGCACGACGCTCGAGCAGCCCGGCCAGCTCGGCGGTGCGCCGGAGGCCCTCCCAGGCGGACTCCAGGCGATCGGCCACGTGCGCGTCTGAGGGGTCGGCCTCGAAGAGGGGCTCGAGGTGGCGTGCGGCCTCGTCGGCGCGGGCGAGGGGCCCGAGGAGGAGGTCGCAGGCCTCGAGGATCTTGGCGCGGCGCTCCGCCCCCTCGGGCAGAGCCTCCGCCGAAGCGAGGCGGACGCGGACCAGCGCCTCCTCGTCCCCGCGCTCCGTGTGGACCCGCTCGAGCAGCTCCAGGAGCGGGGTGCGCTCCTCGACGCTCTCCGCCAGCGCCAGGGCGTCGACCAGGTGGGCGGCCGCGTCGTCGTAGCGATCGAGGCGCTCGGCGTACAGGCGACCGAGCCGCACACGCAGCGCCAGGAGGGAGGGGGCGGTCCCAGGCCGGATCTCCCGTCCCTCGAGCGCCGCGAGCCAGAGCTCCGCCAGATCCCCGATGCGCCCGCCCTCGAGGGCCGAGCGCTCGAGCTCGTCCCACGTGGCCTCGTCGGCCGGCGCGGCCCGATAGCGAACGACGTGGGCGTCAAAGGCTCGGGCCGGAGCGTCGAGCAGGCTGCTGTAGATCTCGGCGAGCTCGTCGGCAACCAGCAAGCGCTGCTCGGTGGAGGCCGAGGTGGCAAGCCGGATCTCCAAGGCCGCCACCAGCCCCTCGTGATCGCCCGCCTCGCGGTGCACACGCTCGAGCACCGAAGCCGCAGCCGCCCGGGCCCGCCCTCGGGAGGCCAGGGAGGTGAGGCGAGCGAGGAGCTCTTCGTGAGGGGCGTCGGGATCTTCGAGCAGCTCGGCGAGGTGATCGATAGCGAGGGTCGGATCGTCGAGGCCCTCCTCGTACAGGGTCGCGAGCTCCAGTCGGAGGGCGCGGATCCGAGCCGGCTGCGACAGGCGCGGCAAGAGCGCCTCGAGGGCGAGGGCCAGCTCGGTCCACGCCTCGTCGAGGCCCAGCACCCGGCGCAGGCTGTCCAGGGCGTCCTCGTCCTCCGGTGCCCGCTCCAGGATCTTCCGGTACACCGCCGCTGCGCGATCGGCGTCCATGAAGACGTCCTCGTAGAGCTGCCCCAAGCGAGCGAGCGCCCCGATGGCGTCCGCCTCGCTGCCAGCCTCGCGGACCCGGGCCACAAGCACGCCCTCGAGGCCCGAGAAGTCGCTCGTGCTGAGGTGCACCTCTTCGAGGGCGTCGAGGGCGTCGCGATCGTCTGGTGTGAGGCGCAGGACGTGCTCGTAGTGGGCGATGGCCCCGTCGGGGTTGCCGAGGTGGCCGCGCTCGAGGGCGGCGAGGGCCTTGTGGAGCTCGGCCTCCGCGGCCACCGCGCCCTCGGGCAGGGCGGCGAGGGCGTCGGTCAG
>CAZEHU010000550.1:0-3214 GCA_964511605.1 uncultured Myxococcales bacterium | reverse complement strand
TCCCACCGCCGACGGCCCGGTCATCACCGAAGCCTGCCAGGCGGCCTTGAAGGGCGCACGGAAGCGCTCGGCCCGGATGCCGCGACCGGTGAATTGGCCCCCCACCCCGGTCAGGCGCCCGGAGCCCCCGAACATGCCCAGCTCGCGGGTCGGCGCGTCGCCGAAGATCGCATCGTTGATCATGCGATTGGCCCAGACGAGGCGCGGCGTCCCCAGGCTCAGGTAGGCGGATCCGCGGAAGTGCACCCCCACCATCGTCCAATCGCTTCCGGACCAGGGGCCCCCTGTGCGCACGCTCGCTTCGAACCAGAAGCCTCGCCTGGGCGCAGGCTCGTTGTCCCGCGCATCGAACATGAAGCCGAGCTGGGCGAGGGAGAGCGCCCCCTCCTCCCCGTCCGGCCAGGTCTGGTGGTAGAGGCTACCTGCATAGGGCCCCTTGTCCTCGAGGGAGCCGCTCATCATGCGGCGCCCGCGCCAGCCGGCCATCAGCTCCACCCGGAAGGGCTTGGGGCGGAGCTCGTAGCGGAACTCGGCGCGGAGCTGCGGCTCCACCACCCGCATCAGGTAGTAGCGGCGGACGAAGCTGTCACGAGCCTCGCCGAGGAGGTCGAGCAGCTCGGCCGCCCTCTCGGCCTCGCCCTCGTCGCACGTCACGCGCGGGCCGAGGCCGCAGTAGTGCCCCGCCACCTGGCTGAAGAGCTCCACGCGCCCGGTGAAGCGGAGGGGAAGCTCGAAGAGCTCGAGCTTGTCGAGGCGGAAGTAGTGCCGGTGCAGCCGCTTGGTGGTGCCGTAGAACTGCATGCGGAGCGCCCACGAGTAGGGCTCGAGAGAGCGCTGGTAGCGATAGACCGTCGTAAGCACACCGAAGCCGAGGCCCGAGTCGGGATCGAAGCCGATCCCCGGCAGCACACCGAGGCCCCATCCCTCCGGCTTCCAGCCACGGGGCCTGGGGCGCAGGATCTCGTCGTTCGGGCGATCGCCCGGCTGCTCGTCCGGACCGATCACCGGCGGGCCATCGGGCTCGCGCAGCTTCGGCAGGCCCGCGGCGCCGGCCTCGGGCGCCCACCCCAACGCCACCGCCAGCGAGAGCGCAGTCCCGACGAGACAGCGGCCTGCGCGGTCTCCTCGAGGCTCGCTCGCCCGCTCTCCCGGATGTCCGGACACAGGCTAGGACATTTAGTGGGCGTCGGGCAGCTTGCCCTCGTGCCGGACGTCGTCGCCGTCGACGAAGAAGATCACCTGCTCGGCCAGGTTGGTGGCGTGGTCCCCGATGCGCTCGAGGTACTTGGCCACGCTCTGCACGTGGATCGAGCGGTGCAGGATGCTGGCATCGGCGCGCATGCGCTCTAGCACCTCCTGGAAGATCTCCTTGTACGCGTCGTCCACCTCGTCGTCGGCCGCGATGACCCGCCGGGCCCTGTTCGCGTCACGCTCGAGCAGGGCCTCGATGGCCTCGGCCACCATCACCCGGGCCTTCTCGGCCATGCGCGGGATCGTGACGAAGGGCCCGGGAAGGGCCGCCCGGGCGTTCAGGTCCAGGGCCCTCTCCGCCACGTTGACCGCCAGGTCCCCGATGCGCTCGAGGTCCGGTACCATCTTGAGCACCAGGGTGATGAAGCGTAGATCGCTCGCCATCGGCTGCCGGCGCGCCAGGATGTGCAAGCAGGCCGCGTCGATGTCCAGCTCGTCCTGGTTGACCTGGTTGTCGGCCAGGACCGTGCGCTCGGCGAGCGCGCTGTCCCGCTCCTCGAGGGCGCGGACCGAATCGCCGATCATGCGCTCGACGCGTCCGGCCATGCGCAGGAGGCGCTCCCGGAGGGCCGCGAGCTCCGCCTCGAACTCCCTATCCATGTGGGCTGAGGACATACGATCGTTCACCACCAGAGGTTAGCCGAATCGGCCTGTGATGTAATCTTCGGTGCGCTGATCTGTCGGGCGCGTGAACAGCGCGTTGGTCTCGCTGAACTCCACCAGGTCGCCGCTGAGAAGGAAGGCGGTGTGGTCGGAGACCCGCGCCGCCTGCTGCATGTTGTGGGTGACGATCACGATGGTGTAGCGGAGCTTGAGCTCGTGGATCAGGTCCTCGATGCGCGCCGTGGAGATCGGATCGAGGGCGCTGCAGGGCTCGTCCATCAGCAGGACGTCTGGCTCCACGGCCAGGGAGCGGGCGATGCACAGGCGCTGCTGCTGGCCGCCGCTGAGCCCGGCGCCCGCGTCGCCGAGGCGGTCGTGCACCTCCTCCCAGAGGGCTGCCCGCTTCAGGCTGCGCTCGACGATCTCGCCGGCTCGCTTCGCGTCGTAGGTGCCGGTGAGCCTCAGGCCGGCAAGCACGTTCTCGCGGATGCTCATGGTGGGGAAGGGGTTGGGCTTCTGGAAGACCATGCCTACGCGCCGGCGCAGCAGCACGGGATCCACGCCCTTGGCGTAGACGTCCTCCGCGCCGAGCATGATCTGGCCACGGACCCAGGCGCCGGGCACCAGCTCGTGCATGCGGTTCATACAGCGGAGCATCGTAGACTTGCCGCAGCCCGAGGGGCCGATGATCGCCGTGACCTGCCGCTCCGGCAGGTCGAGGTCGACGCCATGGACGATCTCCGCGGCTCCATACCCCGCCGAGAGCGAAGCGAGGCGAATCATCGGTCTCTGTTCGGCTTCTTCCACGTCAGCTCCAGATCAGGTCGTCAGTCTCGAGCGCCCGCGGATCCAGACCGCGATCGCGTTCATCATCAGGAGGGTCCCCAGCAGTACGACGATCCCGGCGGCGGCGTTGATGAGGAACGCCTCCTGCGGGCGGCTGACCCAGTTGAAGATCTGGATGGGCAGCGCCGTGAACGGGGAGCTCGGCCCGTCGGGCAGGAAGGTGACATAGGTCAGCGCCCCCACGACCACCAGGGGGGCGGTCTCTCCGATGGCGCGGCTGACCGCCAGGATCGTGCCGGTCAGGATGCCGGGCAGGGCCTGGGGCAGCACGACGCGGCGGATCACCTGAAGGCGGGTGGCGCCGAGGGCGTAGGCGCCCTCGCGGAGGAGGTTCGGCACCGTCCGGATCGCCTCGCGGGTGGCCATGATGATGATCGGCAGGATCAGGAGCGCGAGGGTCGCGCCGCCGGCCAGCACGCTGCGGCCGAGATCGAGGCCACGGACGAAGATCTCCAGGCCCAAGAGGCCATAGATCACCGAGGGCACGCCGGCCAGGTTGGCGATGTTCAGCTCG
>CAZEHU010000549.1:0-3216 GCA_964511605.1 uncultured Myxococcales bacterium | reverse complement strand
CGGCGATGTCGAACACTGGCCGGCTCTGCTGGCCGCCGCGGAGGCGCGGGATGATGCAGAAGGCGCAGACCTGGCTGCAGCCCTCCGCGATCTTGGTGTAGGCGCTCCAGCGGGGCGTGGTCCGGACGCGCGGGCTATAGGCGTCGTAGTTGTAGCCTGGACGGCCGATGTGGCGGGTCTCGCGCGGGCGCGCGAGGATCTCGTTGAGGTCGTCGAGGCGGCCGGTGCCCAGGAAGTGGTCCACCTCGGGGAGCTCCTCGGCGAGCTCCGCAGCGTGGCGCTGGGCGAGGCAGCCTGCCACCACCAGCTTCTTGTGGCCGCCGGCCTCCTCCTTGGAGCGCGCCAGGTCGAGGATCGTATCGACGCTCTCCTCGCGCGCCTCGTCGATGAAGGAGCACGTGTTGACGACCAGGAGGTCGGCCTCCTCGGCGCTCTGGACCACCTCGTAGTCCTGGGCGACGAGCTGTCCGAGGAGGACCTCGCTGTCGACGCGGTTCTTCGGGCAACCGAGGGAGACGAGGAAGACGCGGCTCATGGAGGGGCGGCGGCCCCGCCGGTCATGTCCTCGATGCGCGCGCCCACCGGAGGGGTGAACTGGAAGTTCTGCGCCTCGAGGGGGACGAGCTCGATGCCCTCGAAGGTGATCTCGCTGATGTTGTCCAGGGGGTCGACGATCTCGGTGCGTTGGATCTCGAAGCTCCTCGGGTCCAGGTGCAGGATCACCTTCTTGTAGCTGCCGGTGGCGCCGCTCTTGGGGCGGAGGACCAGGCGCGATCGCCCCTCGAGCGGGGGCTCGAGGGAGAGGGCGAAGTCCCCGCCCAGGTCGCCCTGGCCCACGAGGAACTTGAGGGCGACCCAGAGCTCGCTCTCCTTGACGTTCAGCTTGATGGCGAGCTTGTCGACCGGCTGCCAGGTCCACAGGATCTCCCCATCGCCGGAGACGTAGAGGACCTTGTCGGGCTGGGTGTAGTCCCAGCGCATCATGCCGGGGCGCTTGAAGTAGACTCTACCGCTCCGCTTCATGGGACGCGGCACGTGCCTGCGCGTGACCTTCTGGCGGAAGCGGGCCTTGAAGTCGGTGATCTTCGCGTAGCGCGCCTGCACGCCGGCGGTGAGGCGTGCGAGCTCGGCGGGATCTCCGGCCGGCGCGCTGGAGGCCGCCGCCCCCTCGGGACCGTCCGCGTTGGCCGGCTGCGAGGGAGCGAGGAGGAGCGCGGCCACGAGCGCCACGAGGGTGGGGGCCAGGGTCGCGGGGGCAGGTATGGAGGGCATCGGAACCTCGGGAGCGCGCGTGGGTAGCAGGGGGGGAGGCGCGCTGTCAAAGGGCTGGTCGGCGTCGCTTCGATCTGATTGTCTCAACGCCTCGCGGGAGGCGTCCATGTCCCTGAAGACCGTCCTGGTGCTGATGGCATTCACGGCGCTCGTGCTCGGAGCGTTCACGATGCGCCTGCACGAGCACGTGATGACCGCCGACGAGCCCCAGGCGCGGCATGCTTGCCGCTCGCTCTGCAAGCTGGGCATGGTGGGTTTCGCGGAGGACTCGCTCGGCGGGGCAGCCGGCGACCTGGCGAGGGCCCTGGCGGGCCGGGCCTGCGAGGCGATGGACGATGCCACGCCGATCCTGCTGGAGTGCCGCGACCGCCTCCTGGCGGCGCCGATCAGCGTCGCGGACTATCGCTGCGTGATCGGAGCGAAGACCGAGGGGGAGGCCCACGCCTGCTCGACGGCCCTCGAGTGATGGGAGCGGGCAGGCCCCGATGGGCGTGACCCTCGCGCAATTCATCGAGCGGCTCGCGGGGCCGCGGCGGGCCCTGGACCGAGACTTCGCCCGGGAGCTGGCGGCGGGTCTGGACGCCGAGGCCGCCCACGTGGAGCTGCCCGCGATCGAGGCGCTGGGGCTGCGGGACGTGCTGGTGACGTTCAGCATGGACGAGGCGCTGCGCCTCGTCATCACCGGGACGCACCCGGACGGCCACGGCGAGGTCACGCTGCGCTATCGGGACCGCGACCTCAACGTGGTGGACGTGGAGCTGCGCGAGCAGGAGCGCGCCACGCCCTACAGCTTCTGCACCTTGGACTACAGCGTACGAGGGGCGCGCTGTGAGCTCCTTCAGGCTGCCCCTCCCCTGCCGGCCGGCCAAGAGGTGACCGCGAGGGCGTTGGCGACGTTGGGAGCCCGCGCGGAGCTGCGCGTGCGTGGCCTGGGTGTCGACGTGTCGGTCCCACCCGAGGGGGTGCGCTGGCTGCGGGGCACCTGAATCCTCAGACACCGAGAATCAAGGCGCCCCGGGGCCCGGAGCGGCTCGGCCTCGTCGGGCGCGAATGCGTCGTTGCGCTGGAGGCCGGCCAGCCTGAATAATGCCCACGATCGGTGGACCGGCACCTGGGGGGGGAAGCATGGATAGGCGTCGATTTCTCAAGTTCATGGGCGCAGCCGCCGGCGGCGCGGCCGGCTCGGGGCTGGTGCTGCCACCGCGGGCCCGGGCCAAGACCTGGGGCGACTTCCCGGACGAGGGTCCGTTCTCCGAGGCCATGCTGCCTGAGGGCAAAGCGCCGAAGAACATCCTGGAGCTCTTCCTGTACGGCGGGCTCTGCCCCTACGAGACCTTCTACCTCGTGGAGGACTATGGGAAGCCGGACGATCCCGTCTTCCCGAACGAGCAGTGGTACCTCTTCCAGGACGGCAACAAGTCCATCGACCAGGTCCTGTCGAATTGCGATCTGCTGCCCGAGGGCATGCCGATGACCGAGCCCTTCGGCCTCGACGCCAACGGCATGCAGGTGAAGCTCGGCCCCTTCATCCAGGCCCTCCGCTCGAGGCCCGACATCATCGCCAGGATGCGCGTCTTCTGTATCCACCACGAGCTCGAGCCCCACGAGGGCGCGATCCCGCTGGCCCTCGCCGGGCGCCCCCTGGGCAACCCCAAGATGAGCGGCTTCGGCGCGGCGGTGCAGTACTACTGGCAGGTGCGGACCACGGATCCGGCGCCGGCTCCCTTCTCCTACGTGCTCTACCCCATCGACGCGTTCCCGACGGACAACCTGCGGGCGGCCTCGACGGTGGGCCTCCTGCCGGCGAGCGCGCGTCCGCTCGGCATCAAGCTCGAGTCCAACTCGACCCTCGGGGATACCCTCGCGAGGGAGACGGTGGGCGATCTGCGGCCGCAGTTCGACGCCCTGGTCGACTTCTACCGGGCCCGCTACAACGATCGCTAC
>CAZEHU010000548.1:2957-3218 GCA_964511605.1 uncultured Myxococcales bacterium | reverse complement strand
CCTCGCACCCCGGCCACCGCGCCCTCGAAGAGGCGCGCGAGGGGGATCCCTTCACCTTGCGGCTTCAGGGAGCGGAGCTTTGCCTCCTCGACGCCCATGGCACCCCCCTCACCTACATCGCCAGTTCCCACAGAGAGCGTTGGAGCGAGCGCCTCCAGCAGGGCCTCGAGCTGCGCCTTCTCGCCGTCCTCGAGGAGCGCGCCGACACCCGCGAGCCGCCCTACCGCGCCGAGCTCCAGTGCGAGACCTGGTGCACGGGCC
>CAZEHU010000548.1:0-2947 GCA_964511605.1 uncultured Myxococcales bacterium | reverse complement strand
CCTCTGGGAGGCGCGGTGGCGGCGGTGAGGTGCGGCCGCGGCCACGTCGTAGGGCACGGTCGGGCGTCACGGAGGGATCGAATCGGGCGTCCTCTCGAGAGGTGCGTGATGGAATCGCCGCCAGCAGCGCATCAGGTGATGCCCCCCAGGAGATCGCGCAGATCCTGTGCTCGCGCGCCCCGCGCGGCGATCTCCGTTCGAACCTCGTCGTCGATGGAAGGCGCGATGGCGACGGCCTCTCGCTGCCAGGCCCGGTACCTCGGGAACGCTTCGAGGAAGCGCTCGATGTGGTCGTGCAGTCGTGGCAGGTCGGCGATCAGCTTGCTGGCCGAGCGCTTGCACGTCCCGAAGCGGATGACCTCGTCGTCCCCGTGGAGCGCCACCAGATCGATCTCGGTGTCCCCTCGGTCCCAGTAGCCCTCGATGCGGTGGGTGAGCGGGAAGTCGCCGATGCCTTTGCGGCTTCGCTCCTCGTAGAGCTGGCCGACGAGGCGCTCGAGGCCGTAGCCCTCCGCTTCGTGGAGCCGGTGGTCCGCCTGTTCGACGAGGAGCGCCCCTGGGCGGAAGTTGATCGCGGCGACGGGATGGGCCAGGCCTGCCAGCCACGCCCGCAGGAAGTTGTCCCGGAGGTAGTAGCGGCCTCGACGTGCCTTGGGTTTGGCGAAGATCGGCGATCTCCGCTCCACCATCCGGTAGCGCTCCTGGAGGATCTTCAGGTAGCCGCCGACCTGCTCCTCGGTGTCGGGGCTCAGCTCCCTCACGTGCGCTTTGAGGTCGGCGTTCGTGCACCCCGGCCTTCGCGCGAGGTACTTGAGGATCACGTCGTAGCGTCCTCTGAGCTCGCTCAGAAACCAGTTCTCCGCTTCGGTCCTCAGCGGTGAGGAGCTCCGGAAGAACATCCTCGACAGGAGCTCCCGGCGCCCCGCACCGAGGACTCCCTGCTCGTAGCAGTCCCGGTAGAATTTCGGGACGCCCTCGAAGAGGTTCCACAGGAAGAGGAGACGCTCCGGGTCCTCGTCGGCGTGCTCTCGAAGTACGGCACAGATCGAAGCGACGTCGAGGTGGTCGAGCTCGATGTGATCCGTCGTCCGGTTGTAGAGCGGGGCGGCCCGATCCTCGAGCAGGGCCACGAGCTCGGCGTGGTGGGAGCCGAGCACGAAGAGCCCGCCCGGTACCTCGTCGGCCTCGGCGGAGAGCTGGTCGACGACGGCTTGCAGGTGGGAGGTGAACTCGTAGAGGAGCTTTCGGCTGAAGTACTGGAATTCGTCGAGGGCGACGATGTATCCCGCCCGGGTGAGGTCCCCGACCAACCTCGCCAGCCCCCGCAGGCTGGTAGGTCGGGGAATGCGCTCGGCCTCGATGCCGAACGTGTCCATCGCGTCGGCCACGGCTGAGAGAACGCCCGCCGGCGCCGAGTCGGGGATCTGGACGTACAGGAGCTCTCCCGGGCTGCTCGCCTCGAGGGCTTGCTGCAACAAGGTCGTCTTGCCGATCCTTCGCCGACCCGTGATCCGAGTGAAGAACCACCGGCGCCGCTGGAGGATCGAGCTGAGCTCGTCGACCTCGCTTCCCCGACCGTAGAAGCCCCAGGACATCGGTCCTCCATAAGTAAGGAAAAAGTTTTTACCTTACCGCGCCGTCGGGGTCAACCCATTGTAATCTCGACATGTTGTGCAGATCGCGCTCCCGCGGAGTTGCCATGGGACACAAGCGTCGCATGCCCTCCGGCCGCCCGGACGTACGCGGCGAGCTCCTGGACCTACACCCTCAGCGGCGCCCTCGATGTGGACTCCCTCCACGTCCCCGGGAATCTCGCCAGTCCGTTGTTCCTCCTCGGCTTCTCGTGCCACCTCGTGCGCGAATGCACAGCCTCCACGGCCTGTTGGAGCAGGGCGAGGTCGAGCTCGTTGTCGATCTCACGCTCCGATGGGATCCACGAGAAGCCGCCGGAGTCCTCCAGCTCCTCCTCGATGCCGGCCTTCCACCCCCCGTTCGGGGCTCTACCGCTCGGAGCGTCGCGGTCCATGACGACAGCGGTGCGGCGGGGCGGCCCTACCGGAGCCGCGTCTCGAGGGAGAGCCGCGACTCGAGGGAGGAGGCCCGGATCACGCGGCGCTCGAGGGCGTCCCTCAGGGCCTGCTCGGTGCCGAACCAGTCGAGGCGGTCGCTTGCCCGGGTGATGGCCGTGTAGACGAGCTCGCGCGTGTGGATGGGCGAACCCCGGTCCGCGAGCACCAGGGCGACGTGCTCGAACTGGGAGCCCTGGCTCTTGTGGACAGTCAGCGCCAGGGCGCCCTCGTGGGCAGGCAGGCGCGCGAGCTCTACCGGACGGGCTGCCCACGTGAGGCCGTCGAAGGTGCGGAAGAAGGCCTGGAGGTGCCCCTCGTCGCCGGGGAGGACGAGCCCGACGTCGCCGTTTCGAAGGTCCACGTCGTAGGCGTTCTCCGTGATGAGCACGGGGCGCCCTAGCCAGTGGTGCCCGCGGGCCGGGAGGCGTCGATCCCCGCCGAGGGCCTCGCGGAGCGATCGGGCGACCTCACGCTCGAGGCCGCGGTTCAAGTCCTGGACGCCGAGGGGTCCCCTCCGGTGGACGGCGAGCACGCGGTAGCCCTCGAGGGCCTCGAGGAGGCGGGATCGAAGGGCCGGGTCCCGCAGGCGCGCGCTCTTGGGACCGTGGGTAGCGAGGGCGCTCGCGAGGAGGCCGGCGTAGCCTTCGGGCTCGAGGTAGGGAGCGGCGAGCGCGGCGACCTGGCCCGGGCTCGGTCGGCTGTCCGCCGCGGAGCCGAGGTGGCGGATCCGATCCGGCACCGGATCCTCGACCACGAGGCGTCCGTTGAGGACCTCCAACGCCTCGGTACGTCCCGCCTCGGTGCCGAGCTGGAGCAGCTCGGCGAGGCGCGCGACGGCGGGCGCCTCGCGGAAGCGGTACGAGACCGGGAAGGGCACG
>CAZEHU010000547.1:0-3220 GCA_964511605.1 uncultured Myxococcales bacterium | reverse complement strand
CTGGGCCCCGACGAGGCGGATCTGCAGGCCGGGCTCTTCTACGGCGATATGGTGGCGTGGCGCCGGGGCACCCTCTGGATGGGGCTCGCGCAGAAGCGGCAGACCGCCTGCCCCAAGACGGCCTTCAGCACCCTGGCCACGAGCCGCGATGGCCTGGTGTGGGTCCCGGTCGCCGACGAGCTCGATCCCAGCCGCGAGGCCATCGTCCCCAGCGCCCCCGACCTGGGGCTCCCGGACTCGAGCATCGACACCCTCGGCGGCGGCGGCCCGGCCGAAGAGGCGGGCCTGTGGCACGTGTACAGCGGGGGCATCACCCACGGCCCCTGCGGCGCCGAGCCGGCGGCCGGCGGCATCCTGCGGCATAGCTTCCGGGCCGGCGGGCTGACGGGCCTCCAGGTCACCGATCCCGGCAACGCCGTCCTCATCACACGCCCCCTCGTCATGGCCGAGCACCACACCGGCAGCGTCCTGCACCTGAACGCCACCGTGCAGGGCACCCTGGTGGTCCAGGTGGAGGCGCTGACCGAGGCCGACAGCATCGCGGATGCCGCCGACGTGGGCGTCCCCGCGGGCGACTACGTCGACGAGACCATCGGCCTCGGGCCGCTCAATCAGATCACCGGCGGACGCTTCCGGCTGCGCTTCTCGTTCGGCGGCTCGGGGGGCGAGCTCTTCGGCTTCCGCTTCTCCGATCCCGCCTGCACCCCGAACCCCTGCGAGGAGCCCGGCAAGAGCACCTGCGACTCCTCGACCGGCGAGGTGGCCTGCGTCTGCGATCCCCCGACCCACGACGACGGCCTGGGCGAGTGCACCCTCGATCCCTGCCTGCCCGATCCCTGCACCGGCCCCCACGAGCTGGGCTGCACGGTGGAGCAAGAGGGCGAGGCCCTCTGCGGCTGCGAGGAGGGCTGGGTGATGAGCGGCGTGGCCTGCGTGCCCGACCCCTGCCTCGCGGCCGAGGGGGCACCGCCCGTCTGCCAGCCGCCGGGCCCGGACAAGTGCCACGCGGTGGCCGGCGTCGCGGAGTGCTTCTGCCCCGAAGGCAGCGCCGAGACCGCCGCGGGCTGCGTAGAGACCGATGCACGGGTCTTCGTGACCGGCCTCGAGGTCTCCGCCGAGGAGCTCGGGGGCCTCGGCGGCGCGGACCTCCTCTGCTCGACCCGCGCCCAGGCGGCCTCGCTGCCGGGCGCCTACATCGCCTGGCTGTCCACGACGGCCGGCGCGGCCTCCTCGAGGCTCGGCGAGTTCGTGGGACCGTGGCGCACCTGGGATGCGGAGGTCGGCCTCTGGACGCGCCTCGTGGCCTCGAGCCCCGCGGACCTGGTGGACGGCGCGCTGGCCGCCCCGATCGATCAGACCGAGTTCGGCGTGCCCCTCGGCGACAAGTGCCTGGTCTGGACGGGCACGGAGGCCAACGGCGCGGGCGTGGACCCAGGCGATCTGGCCGGCGGGCACTGCCAGGACTGGTCGGCCGCCGGCGGCGCCGACTTCGGCCACGCGGGCCTCTGCGAGGCCTCGGACAGCGACTGGACCTCCTGGGCCCCGGTGCACTGCTCGAAGAAGCTGCGGGTCTACTGCTTCGAGCTGGCGAGCGCGCCCCCGCCGGAGCCGGAGCCCGACGGCGGCGGGGAGCCCGGCTCGGAGGATGGGGACTCCGGGGGTGGCGACGACGCGGAGGAGGGCTGAAGGTGCAGGCCTTCCGGCGGATCTCCCTCGCCGAGCTCGAGGCTGCGAGCGAGCGCTTCGACGCGGCGGCCGAGATGACGCCCCAGGTGGACGCCTACTGCTCCTCGACGGCTTGGGTCCTCAGCGCCCACGAGGCCTTCCACCCCGAGCAGGAGGCCTTCGTCTGGGAGGGCCCCTCGGGCTGGCTGGTGCTCGCCCGGGGACAGGCCGCCGGGCTCGGCCGCTACCTGGCCCCCCTCGAGGCGATGTGGGGCCTCTCGAGTCCCCTGCTGGCCGCCTCCCCGGGTCCCCTCGTCCGGGACGCCGCGCGGGCCCTCGACTCCGTACGAGAGGAGTGGGACGCCCTCTGGCTCTGCGGATTGGCCCCGGACTCCGAGCTCTTCCAGAGGCTGGCCATGAGCCTCGGCCGGGATCTCCGCCTCTTCGTCGGGCCCGCGACCCATCGCCACGTCGCCGACCTCGAGGGCGGCGTCCACGGCTTCCTGGGACGGCGGAGCCGACGCCTGCGCAAGTCCCTGAGGGTCTCGCGGCGGCGGGCCGAGGAGGTCGGGATCACATGGCAGTGGATCGAGAACGCCCTGGGCGAGGCGGAGCGCCTGGAGCTCTATGCCCGGCTGGTGGACGTGGACGATCGGAGCTGGAAGGGGCGGGCCTCCGAGGGCATCAGCGCGGGAGGGCTGTGGGCCTTCTACGATCGCATGACCGCACGCCTGGCCCCCCGCGGACGCCTGCGCGCCGCCATCGCCACCCTCGATGGCCAGGACGTGGCGATGGGCTTCGGGGCCCTGTTCGGCGATACCTTCCGAGGCCTGCAGATGAGCTATGACGATCGCTTCCGCAGCCTGGGGCTCGGCAACCTGGTCCAGCTCCAGCTCGTCGAGCGCCTCTGTGCCGAGGGAGTGCGCTGGTACGACCTCGGCACGGACATGGACTACAAGCAGCGCTGGGCCGAGCCGGGCCTCCAGACCGTCGCTCTGGTCGCGCGACCTTGAGGGATCGCCCTCACCCCCGGACCGCTCCGCCGGCCGGGCTGCGGGGCGCGCCGCCTCGGGGCCTCGAGCGGATGCTGCGAGGCCTCCTCCAGCTCGCCCTCGGCTGGGTCTGGGTGATCTCCATCTGCACCCTCGTCTTCCTGGCCGCCCTCCTGAGCCTGCGCCAGGGCGTCGGACGCTGGTTCCACGTGCCGGTGCGCTGGTTGGGGCGCGGCATCCTCCGCGTCGCCGGCGTCGAGGCGCACGTCGAGGGGGCCGAGGGCATCGCCGGCCGCCGCACACGCGTGATGCTGCTCAACCACTCGAGCCAGCTCGATCTGGCGGTGATGTGCGCGATCATGCCCGAGGGGGCGGTGACCATCGGCAAGCGGGAGATCCTCTTCATCCCCTTCCTCGGCTGGGCGTGGTGGGCCCTGTGCCAGCCGACGATCGATCGCTCCGACCCGGAGCGGGCGCGGCGCTCGATGGATCGGGTGACCCGACACGTCCGCGCCACCGGCTCCAGCGTCATCATCGCCCCGGAGGGCACACGCAGCCGCACG
>CAZEHU010000546.1:0-3235 GCA_964511605.1 uncultured Myxococcales bacterium | reverse complement strand
GGTCGACCGGCGAGTGGGTCGCCACCACCCGGACCGTCCAGCCTCGGCCCTGGAGGTGGCGGGCGATGACGTATCCGTCGCCGCCGTTGTTGCCGCCGCCGGCGAGGATCACGGCCCGCCCGGGGCGGCCCCCGGTGCGCTGCTCGATGGCCCTCGCTGTCCCTGCCCCCGCCAGCTCCATCAGGACGCGGCCGGGCATCCCGAGCACCTCGATGGTGCGGCGGTCCATCTCGCGGACCTCGGCCGGGGTCGCGCAGAGCAGCGGCCCTGCACCGGCCCGTCCCGGATCGGCAGCCTCCCGGGGAGCACCCTCGATGCGCAGCATCGCCGAGCCCCTCGGACTCAGGCCACGTCGTCGAGGATCGCGAGCATGTCCCGCACGGCGCGGTCGAAGCCGACGAGGATGGCCCTGGCGACGATGGAGTGGCCGATGTTGAGCTCCTCGATCTCCTCGATCGACGCCACGTCGCGGGTATTGACGTAGTCGAGCCCGTGCCCGGCCGCGACCTCGAGCCCCGCCGCGGCGGCGTGGCGCGCTGCGGCCTCGATGCGGGTCAGCTCGGCCTCGCGGGTCTCGTCGTCGTCGGCCTCGCAGTAGTCGCCGGTGTGCAGCTCGACGACCTCCGCGCCCACCCGCGAGCTGGCGTCCACCACGTCGAGGTCCGGGTCGATGAAGAGGGCCACCACGATCTCCGCCTCCGTGAGCGGGGCGATGTAGGCCGCGAGCTCCTCCTCCTGCGAGAGCACGTCGAGCCCGCCCTCGGTGGTCTGCTCCTCACGTTTCTCGGGCACGAGGGTCACCGAGTCCGGCACCACCTCGAGGGCGATGGCCTGCATCTCGGCGGTGGCGGCCATCTCC
Organism: uncultured Myxococcales bacterium; assembly: GCA_964511605.1. Taxonomy (GTDB): domain Bacteria; phylum Myxococcota_A; class UBA9042; order PHBI01; family JACKFB01; genus CAZEHU01. The sequence continues at coordinate 2,376 of CAZEHU010000546.1, read as the reverse complement.
AGGTTCAGGCGGGTCTGCACCGTCTGGCGCAGCAGCCGGACGTCGCGATCGTGGATGTGTCGTCGATCCTCGCGCAGGTGCACGGTGATCTGATCGCATCCGGCGAGCTCCGCCATGGCCGCCGCGGCCAGGGGGTCGGGGTAGAGGGTGCCGCGGGCCTCCCGGATGGTGGCCACGTGATCCACGTTGACGCCGAGGCGAGTGCGCACGTCGTCCTCCTTCAGGGGGCGCCGATCGACTCGCGGACGGCGTCCGTGATGCGATCGGCCAGGGTGGCGGTCAGCGCGTGATGATCTCCCTCGACCATGACGCGACACTTCTTCTCGGTCCCCGAGTAGCGCACCAGGACACGCCCGGCGCTGCCGAGCTCCTGTTCTGCGGCTTCGATCGCCTTTGCGACCGTGGGCAGGCTCATCAGCGGCGGCTTCGAGCGCACCATGATGCCCCGGAGGACCTGCGGCACCCGCTCGACCAAGCGGCCGAGCTGGCTCAGGGGCTCCTCCCGCTGGACCAGGATCGCCAGGACCTGGAGGGCGGTCAGCAGGCCATCTCCCGTGGTCGTATGGTCGAGGAGGACCACGTGACCGCTCTGCTCGCCGCCGAGGTTCAAGCCCTCCGTGCGCATGCGCTCGACCACATAGCGATCTCCGACCTGGGTGCGGGCCAGGGTGATGCCCCGATCGTTCATTGCCCGCTCGAGGCCCAGGTTGCTCATCACCGTCGCCACAAGGGTGCCCTTGGCCAGGGTGCCCTCCGCCATCATGTGCTCGGCGAGGAGGGCCATCACCGCGTCCCCATCGACGATGGTGCCGGTCTCGTCACAGAGGATGCAGCGATCCGCATCTCCATCGAGGGCGATGCCCATGTCGGCTCCGGTGGCCCGCACCGCCTCGGCCATGAGCTCCGGGTGCAAGGCGCCGGCGCCCTCGTTGATGTTGGTGCCGTCTGGATCGTCGCCCAGGGCGATCACCTCCGCCCCGAGCTCGTAGAGCACCTCCGGGGCGACCCGATAGGCCGCGCCGTGGCCGGCATCGACGACGATCTTCAGGCCGGCGAGGCTGAGCTGCTTCGGGAAGGTGCTCTTGAGGAAGACGCCATAGCGCCCCACCGCATCCTCCACGCGCCATGCCCGCCCTACGTCGGCGGCTGCTACCCGGCCCGCGTCGAGGTGGCCGCCGGAGACCAGGCGCTCGATCTCCAGCTCCACCTCGTCGGGCAGCTTGAAGCCAGAGGCCGCGAAGAACTTGATGCCATTGTCCTCGAAGGGGTTGTGGGAGGCGGAGATCACCACTCCAGCATTGGCCCTCAGGCCCGTGGTCAGGAACGCTATGCCTGGCGTCGGCAGCACGCCGAGCTGCACGGCGTCGCAGCCCATGGAGCACACCCCGGCCTGGAGGGCCGCCTCGAACATGTAGTTCGACAGGCGGGTGTCCTTGCCGATGACCACCCGAGGGTGGGGGTGATGTCCCTTGAAGATGTGGGCGATGGCGCGCCCGAGCTGCAGGGCCACCTCGGGGGTCATCGGGAATTGGTTCGCCCGGCCTCGGATGCCGTCGGTACCGAAGAGGCGGCGCTCGCGCGGGGTGGTCTCGCTCATGGGGCGGTGATGCCCCGCACGAGCCCGGCCGTCAACGACGGTCCAGGTCCACACCGACAGTGATCGCCTCGGCGACCCGCACGGTCTGAGCCAGCTCCGCCACGTCGTGGACCCGCACCACGTGGGCTCCGACCGCGATGGCGCAAGCGACCGAGGCGGCCGTGGCTTCGAGGCGCTCGCCCACCTCTCGGCCGGTGAGGCGGCCCAGGAAGCTCTTCCGGCTGGTGCCCACCACGATGGGGCGTCCGAGCTCCGAGAGGGCGGCCAGCTCCCGGAGCAGGGTCAGGTTGTGCTCGAGGCGTTTGCCGAAGCCGATGCCGGGATCCACGAGGAGCTGGCGCGGATCGATGCCCTTGTCCTGCGCCGCCCGGATCCGCTCGGCGAGGTGCTCTACCACCTCGCCCACCACATCCTCGTAGCGAGGCCGCTCTTGCATCGTCGCTGGCTCGGCGAGGGTATGCATCGCCACCGCCGGCACGTCCCGCGCGGCCAGGAGCTCCAGCATCCCAGGATCGAAGCGGAACGCGCTGATATCGTTCACGATGCTCGCGCCCGCGTCGAGGGCGGCCTCCGCGACCCGGGCCGAGGTGGTGTCGATGGAGATCGGCACCGTCAGCTCGCGGCACACCGCCTCCAGCACGGGCACCACGCGACGGATCTGCTCCTCGGCGGGCACCTGCGCGGCGCCGGGTCGCGTCGACTCGCCGCCCACGTCCACGATGTGGGCCCCGCCGCGGACCAGCTCCCAGGCCCGATCCCTTGCGGCGCCGGGGTCGAGG
>CAZEHU010000545.1:0-3240 GCA_964511605.1 uncultured Myxococcales bacterium | reverse complement strand
CACAAGGCACTTCAAGTACGCGAGGAGGTCCTTGACCTCGGCGCGCTCGTAGAACTTCAGGCCCCCGACCACCTGATAGCTGATGGAGGCCTGGCGGAGGGCGTCCTCCAGCGCGCGGCTCTGGGCGTGGGTGCGATAGAAGATCGCCATCTCGCGGAGCGGATACTGGCCCTGGAGGGCACGGATACGCTGGGCGATGTACTCGGCCTCGCCGGTATCCGTCGGGGACTGATGCACCCTCACCGCTTCGCCCTCGCCCTGCTCGGTCCACAAGGTCTTGGGGTGGCGGCCCTTGTTGTGTGCGATCATCGCGCTGGCCGCGCGGAGGATCGCCGCCGAGGAGCGGTAGTTCTGCTCGAGGCGGATGATGGTGCAGCCCGGGAAGTCCTGATGGAAGCCGAGGATGTTCTTCACCTCGGCGCCTCGCCATCGGTAGATCGATTGGTCGTCATCGCCCACGACGCAGATGCGCTTGTCGTCGTTCAGCGCCCACTGGAGGAGCTCGTACTGCACGCGGTTGGTATCCTGGAACTCGTCGACCAGGACGTAGCGCCAGCGCCCCCGGTAGGCGCTGCAGATCAGGGGGTGGCGCTGCAAGAGGCGGAGGGGCCAGAGCAGGAGATCCCCGAAGTCCAGGGCCCGCGCGGCTCGCATGCGCTCCTCGTAGCGGCGGTAGATACGGAGGTAGACGTCGGTCTCGGGCAAGGAGCGAGCGGACTGGACCTCGCTGGGGCCCTGGGCCTCCTGCTTGCACTTGACGATGAAGCGCTGCATCGAGCGGGGCTCGATGCGCTTCCGGTCGAAGCCGAGGTCGTCGATGGCGCGGCCCACCATCGCCTTCTGATCGTCCTGATCGTAGATGCTGAAGCTGCGGGGCAGCCCCTCGGCCTCGCCGTGCTGGCGGAGCATGCGCACGCCGATGCTGTGGAAGGTGCCCATCCAGAGGTCTTCGGCGCGCGGGCCGATGAGCTCCTGGCAGCGCTCCTTCATCTCGCGCGCCGCACGGTTGGTGAAGGTGACGGCGAGGATCTCCCAGGGGGCGAGGCCCTCGCGCTCGACGAGCCACGCGATCTTGTGGGTGATCGCGCGCGTCTTGCCGCTCCCTGCGCCCGCGAGGATCAGCGCCGGGCCGTCGTTGGCGAGGACGGCCTCGCGCTGGGGCGGATTGAGCCCTTGGAGGATGGGATCGTCGGCGGTCACGGTGGGGCCGGTAGGCAGCGTCGGGTCGGAGGCCCACCTGGACGGCGGACCCCGGGGCGATCGGGCGGTGGCGCGAGAGCCTAGCAGAACCGATACTCTCTGTGCCGTGGGGCACGCACGCCTCTTCGTCGTGATCCTCCTTGCCGCCCCCGCTGCCCCCCCTCGAGGTAGACGCCCCCCATGCACCGAGCCCTCGCGATCCTCGCTATCGTCGGAGCCCTGCTCAGCGGAGCGAGGGGATGGATGGAGGTGCAGCGGCTGCCGGAGCGGGAGGCGCAGATCGCCTCGATGGTCGAAAAGGGAGGGCCGACGCCGGACCTCGAGAGCTTCCGGCGGGGGGTCTACGCGCACCTGGGCACCCTGGTCCTCGGTGTGCTCGGCGGTGTGCTCCTCCTGCTCGGCAAGCTGGGCTTCTGGGCCGCTGGGCTGGTGGTGCTCGCGGGCGCGGGGCCGACCCTCGTCGGGGGCCAGGTCTGGCTCAGCTCGGGCCTGCTGGTGCTAGTCGGCTTCTTGGCGGCCTTCACGCCGCCCCGTCCGGTGGAGCCGCCTGGATATCCTCGGCCGGAGTGATGAGGACGAGGAGACCTCAGAGGCGGCGCGGTCGCCTCCGAGGTCTGGTCGCCTCCCGCGCGGCTTGGGTTGTCGCGCAGAGGCCGTCGATCCGGCTTGGGTCGTCGCCGGAGAGGTCACTCGACCGTCACCGACTTCGCGAGGTTCCGCGGCTGGTCGACGTCCGTGCCCTTGAGGTCGGCGACGTGGTACGCCATGAGCTGCATCGGCAGGGCGGCGACGATAGGCAGGACGTGGGGATGTACGTCGGGAATCGGAAGCGCCAGGTCCGCGAGGTCCGCGGTCTGCTGATCGCCCTCGGTGTACAGGACCAGGGTCGGGCCGCCCCTCGCTTTGACCTCCTGGAGGTTCGAGCGCACCTTGTCGTGGTGCTGGTCGCGCGGGGCGAGCACGACGGTCGGCACCGCCTCGTCGATCAGGGCGATGGGGCCGTGCTTCATCTCGCCGGCCGCATACCCCTCCGCGTGGATGTAGCTGATCTCCTTGAGCTTCAGCGCGCCCTCGAGGGCGAGGGGGAAGAGGTTCCCGCGCCCGAGGAAGAGGGTCGAGCGGCACTCGTGGAAGGCGTGCGCCACCACATCGTAGGCGCTCTCGTCGTGGAGCATCTGCTCGAGGACCGCCGCTACGTGAACCAGGGCGCCGAGCTCCTCGGACATGGAGCTGTCGTCGATGCGGCCGAGCAGTCGGCCCATGTGCAGGGCCACCATGTGCAGCGCCGCCACCTGGGTGGTGAAGGCCTTGGTGGAGGCCACCGAGATCTCCGGTCCCGCGTGGGTGTAGAGCGTGCCATCGCACATGCGCGGGATCGACGACTCGATCACGTTGCAGATGCTGAGCACCCGCGCCCCCGTCGCTCTCGCCGCCTTGAGGGCCGCGAGGGTATCGGCCGTCTCCCCGGACTGGCTGATCGCGAGCACCAGCGTGCGCTCGTCCATCGGCGCCGAGCGGTAGCGCAGCTCGCTCGCCAGCTCCACGTGGGGCGAGATCCCGGCCAGATCCTCGAGCAGGTAGCGTCCCACGAGGCCGGCGTGCCAGCTCGTGCCGCAGGCGACGATGTAGAAGTGGCTGAGCTCCGCGAGGAAGTCCCGGTCGAGCCCCAGCTCCGGCAGATCGACCGCCCCCCTCTCGAGGGAGAGCCGGCCCCGGAGCGTATTGGCGATCGCATCGGGCTGCTCGTGGATCTCCTTGTGCATGAAGTGCTTGTGGCCGCCCTTCTCCGCCATCGCGGGCGACCACGTGATGTGCTTCGCCACCACCTCGAGCGCCTCGCCGTCGTCGATCCGCCAGATCGAGACACCATCGGCGCGCACCTCCGCGAGCACTCCATCGTCCAGGAAGACCATGTCGCGCGTATGGGAGAGGATCGCGGGGATGTCGCTCGCTACGAAGTTCTCGTCCTCTCCGAGGCCGAGCACCAGGGGGCTCGCCAGGCGCGCGCAGACGATGTGCTCCGGCTCCTCGGCGTCCACC
>CAZEHU010000544.1:0-3260 GCA_964511605.1 uncultured Myxococcales bacterium | reverse complement strand
GATCCCGCTGCTCTCGACGCTCCTGGGAGCCGTGGTCCTGACGACCACCCTCCCCGCGAGCGCTGCTGGCACAAAGGAGCGCTCCTGTCGCCCCGCCGAGGAGGGGGAGCTCTTCGGGGTGGACTTCGAGGCCGTGCCCCTCCGGGACCTCGTCCGGCTGGTGGCCTGTGCGGCGACCCTGGACGTGGTGCTCTCGCCGCCGAGCCTCGGGGACGAGCGCCTCACCGTGGTGGGCCCTCGGCCCGTGCCCATCGCGGATCTGGTCGAGCTCCTGGCGATCGCCATCGAGCGGAGCGGCCTCCAGCTCCAACGCTCCGGGGCCTATTGGGTGGTGAAGAAGCGCTCGAGCAAGGGGCGGTAGCCCTGCACCGCGGTCCGCTGCATGTAGAGCTCCAGACCGCGCACCCCTCCGAGCTCCTCCCCTCCGCCGGCACGGCCGGGTCCCCCGTGCACCATCTGCGGCAGGACCGTGCCGGGGCCCGGCGAGGCGTCGGCGATGCGGCGGGAGCCGAGGGTCAGGCGTCCATGCCAACAGGCCGCACCGAGCACCAGATCCCGGATCCAGCGACGATCCTCGGAGTACAGCGATCCCACCAGGCTGCCGCGACCCCGCGCGAGCAGGGTCGTGGCCTGCTCGACGCTGCCATCGTAGGGCAGCACGGTCGCCGCGGGCCCGAAGACCTCCTCGTCGTGCACCACGTCGGCCGACAGAGAGTCCGAGGCCGTCCGCGCCCGGAAGAGGTGGATGTCCACGAAGAAGCCGCGCTCTGCGTCGACGCCATGGACCTCGAGGGGCCGGCCGGAGCCCATCACGCGGTCGACCACGCCGTCGAGCCGCTCGAGCCCCGCGAGCACGTCCCGGCGCTGGCCCTCGCTGACGAGGGGACCCATACGGACCCCCTCGGCGCGGGGATCGCCGATCCTGAGGCGCAGCCGGCTCTCCTCGAGGGCCCCTACGAGCTCGTCCGCGCGGGCCTCCGGCACCAGGACCCGCCGGATCGCCGTGCACTTCTGGCCGGTCTTCTGGCGCATATCCCGGAAGACGTCGCGCACCATGAGATCCCAGGCCTCGTCCCCGGGCTCGACGTCCGGGCCGAGCACGGCGGCGTTGAGGCTGTCCGCCTCCACGTTCACCGGCACGCCCTCGCGCGCGAGGCGGGCATCGGCCTTGAGGGCGGAGCCCACTGCGTTCGAGCCCGTGAACGCCAGGACGTCGCCGGTCTGGAGCGACTCGACCAGGCCGGGGGGCCGGCCCGCAAAGAAGGTCATCGCTCCCTCGGGCAGGGCGCCTGAGTCCACCAGGCAGCGTGCCAGCTCGAACGCGGTCCACGCGGTGGCGGTGGCGGGCTTGGAGACCACCGGCATGCCGGCGAGCCAGGCGACCGCGGCCTTCTCGGCCAGTCCCCAGGCGGGGAAGTTGAAGGCGTTGATGTGCAGGGCCAGCCCGCTCCGGCTGGTCCTCAGGTGCACGCCCCCGAGCTTGCGGGAGCGAGCGAGCTCCTCCACCTCGCCGTCCACGAGCCAAGTGCGGTCGCCGAGGGCCTCTCCGAGCTCCGCGTAGGCGCCGAGGGTGAAGCTGGCGCCGTCCACGTCGAACTTGGCGTCGGAGCGGGTGGCGCCGTTGTTGATCATCGAGAGCTCGAGCAGGCGGGGACGGGCGGCCACCACGGCATCGCTGAGGGCACGGAGCATGGCTCCACGCTCGGCGAAGGTCATCGCGTTCAGGGCGCCTCCGCCGGCGGTGCGGGCATGCTCGAAGGCCGCAGGGACGTCGAAGCCCTCGGAGCGGCTCTGGGCGACCACCTCCTCGGTGGAGGGATCGACGAGAAGGCGGGCGTCGCCGCTGCCCTCGCGCCACTGGCCGGCGACGTAGCTACAGAGCGTGTCCATCGACTCCTCCTCCCGGTGAGGGGGCGCGTTATACAGCCGGACCCGGGGCGATGGTAGGGTCGGCCGGGATGAGCCGGGACCCAGCCGCCAGCTCCCCGATCGACGCCTCCGCCTTCGTGGCGCTGGGGGCGCGGATCCGCAAGGCGTGGCGCCTCGTGGGCCGCCGCGCGCCCGCGGAGATCCGGGCGCGAGTCGAGGCTGCGCTCGACAGCCTCGAGGGGGGGGGGCCCGAGGGCCTCCCGGCCCGCATCACCTTCGCACGGGAGCTCGAGGCCCTCGATGCCGAGCTCCACGGTCGCATCGCCTTCGTCCCCCAGTTCTACCGGGATGGGCGGCTCGGGGTGGTGCACTTCTTCGATCCGGTCCGCATCGTCGATACCGTCGACCCCCGCCGGATCGAGGAGCACTTTCGCCGCTACGAGGAGCGCCTGGAGCGTTCGGAGATGCGCCTGCACTGGCTGTACGAGCGGGCCGGCCTCGAGGTGGACCCGCCCCGCAAGCTCCGTCCTTGGGAGCTCCCCTACGCCAACCTCGAGGAGGTGCGTGAGCTCCTCTGGGGACGCGTCCGCCGGGGCGTCACCCCACCCCGCTGAGGGCGGCGCCGTCTACTTCGCGAGGCGGACCATCGGGAGCTCGGCCCGGACCTTGGACGCGCCGTCCGCCCCACAAACATACCGCAGGGCCTCCTTCTGGCCGGCCTTCTCGGCGGCGGAGCCGGTGGCGGGGGCCACGAGGATGTCGAGCACGTGGGGGTCGCACTCCCAGTCGTTGCCGCCGCCGAAGCGATGCTGGCCAGGGAACTCGTTGACCTTGCGCGTGAGCAGATCCTGGTCCGAGGGATACCCCTCGTTGGACTGGACCACGGCCTGCACCCCCCAGGCGCCGCTGGGGGCGTCGCCGAGATCGGACCTCTTGATGGTCGCCACGAGGATCTTGCCCTTCACCTTGGTCTTCGTGGGGATGATCACATCGCCCTTGAAGGCGCGGGCCTTGGCGCCCACCTCCGACTTCAGGCGGCCCTTGGGCTGCGGCGAGACCAGGATCACCTTGTCCCAGGCGTCCTCCGCGGAGAAGCCGGCGTGGATGCCTGGTAGCGTGTCCGTATGGCCGCTGCCGGCCTTGTGGTCGAGGTCCACGTAGATCTGGACGAATTGGATCGAGAAGCCATTGCCGCCGCCATCCCAGGACCTCGAGTCCCAGGGATCCTCGATGGGCGCGCCGAGGTGGACCTTCACCTGGATCTTCTTGCCTTTGTCCACGAGCTCGAGCTTGCGCAGATCGAAGCTGCCGCGCGTATAGACGGCATCGGTCGGGTAGATGTAGGTGCCGGGTCCGAAGTCATCGCCGCTCGGATCGGTGAAGGTCAGGCT
>CAZEHU010000543.1:0-3260 GCA_964511605.1 uncultured Myxococcales bacterium | reverse complement strand
CCGGCATCTCCTCCGGGAGCGTGACCAGGTGCGCCCTCGTCCGCTCTGGATCGACGAGCAGCGCCTGCATCAGGCCCACCTCGTCGGCCATCGGCCCGGGTCCGACCGCCTCCAGGATGGCGCCCGGCAGGCGGAGCAGGCTCACGCCATGACCGGTGGCGGGGGCGTCGACGATGATCGTATCCCAGGTGGGGCTGCCGTCCTCGTCCCGATCCCGCTCGAGGTCGAAGGCCTTGCCGAGCACGAGGAGCTCGGTCATGCCGGGGATCATCTTCAGCATCCGCCGCATGACCTCGTTGTCGAAGACCGCGCGGAAGACCCCCTCGAAGCGCAGCTTGCGGATCCCATACTCGTGCAGCGCTGCGCGGGGCCGGATGTTCATGGTGAAGAGGTTGGGCGCCAGCTCGGCCGGCGCGTAGCCCGCGCTCACCTCCTGGTCGAAGAGGCGGGCGATGCGCGGCTGGGTATTGAGCTCGCAGACGATGGTCCGTCGCCCCGCCCGCGCGGCGAGCAGCCCCAGCACCGAGGCCACCGTGGTCTTGCCGACGCCGCCTTTGCCGACGACGACGAGGAAGCGCTGATCGATGAGGCCAGGGGGAGTCATGGGGCGCGGACCCTACCCCAGCGCCGGGGAGCCGGCCACGGGGTTCCGGCCCCTCGCTCACTCGATGCCCTTGGCCCGGCAGAGCACCGAGCGCTTCTCGCCGCACGGCCGATCGTCCCAGAGGCCCATGTCACCGAGCACGGCACAGTTCGAGCCGCCGCCGCCGTTGGGCTGCCCGCCGGCCCAGCCGTCGAAGCTGGGCACCTTGCCATGATCCCAGACGTGTCCCCCTTCGACCCCCTCGTCGCCGAGGGCGATCCAGAGCACGCTGGCCTGGGGTACGTGGAGGACGCTGCGGGCCGTGAGCTCGAGCTGCTGGGCCAGAGAGGTGAACCAGGCCAGCTCCATCCCCTCCTCCTCGCAGAGGGCCGCCGCTTCGGTCTTGTCGCGCGCGGTCTGGCAGATCAGAAACGCGACGCCGGCCGCCTCGACGGGCGTGCAGGTGGCGCCGCAGGAGACGTCGTCGTCGACCCAGCCCGAGCAGTCCTGGTCGAGGCCATCGCCGCAGACGTCCAGGGCTCCCGGGAAGACCTCGCTGTCCCCATCGTCGCAGTCGATGCCGCAGCGGTAGGCCCCATCGCTGTCCTCGTCCGCGCCGGGCTCGCAGAGATCCTCGCAGACGAAGCGGCGACCGGCATCGCAGCCGATATCGTTCCAGGCGCCCCACTTGTGGAGCTCGGTGCAGTCCTCCCCCTCCCCCCAGTCGTTGGGCTCTCCGCCGCCCCACTCGGTCCAGGCCGGCTCGGAGCCGTCGACCCAGCGGAAGACACCCTCCTCCTCGAGGTCGCTGAAGCCCAACCACCAGCGCCCCCCTTGGAGCTGCTGGACCTGGCCGCGGACCCACTGGGACTCGCTCGGGCCGTCGATGACCACCAGATCCGCGCCGGCGGCCAGGCACTCGGCGCGGGCCTCCTCCCAGCTCCGCTTGTAGGGGCAGAGCAGGTAGCGGTGGGGGCCGCGGAAGCGCTCGAGGCAGGCCGGGCCCTCGGGATCGACCTCCGGGAAGACGGCGCAGTCGGCGAGGCCCTCCGCTTCGCACGGATCCTCGCAGACCATCGGGCGGGTATCGGCCGCACAGTCGAGGTCGTTCCAGGTGCCGCCCTCGGTCAGCTCGACGCAGTCTTCGCCGTTGTAGTCGTCCGGCTGCGGTTCGGACCAAGCGGCGAAGGTGGGGGCGCTGCCGTCCACCCAGGTGAAGCTCCCCTCCTCGTCCTGATCGCTCAGCCCCACCCACCAGCTCCCGCCACCATAGGCGGCGAGGCGTCCGCTCAGCCAGGCCTGCTCCGCCTCCGACTCCAGGACGACGAGGTCCGCGCCGAGGCCCTCGCACGTCGCGCGAGCATCCTGCCACGAGCGCCCCTGGGGGCAGACGCGGTAGCGATGCAGGCCGTTCATCAGGGTCTGGCAGTCGGTGCCCACCGGCGGCGGCGGCGGGGCCTCCGCGGCGCCCGCCATCCAGGCGAGTCGCCGGTCGAGCCAGGCCAGCACGCCCACGGCCTGGCGGCCGAACTCGTTGAAGCCGTGGGGGCGGATCGGATCGTCCCGGACCGCCTCCGTGATGCTGGCGGCGACCTGGGCCCCCCAGCGCAGGAGGTCGGCGGTGAGGGCCTCGTGGCGGGCGAGCTCGAGGGCCTCCTCGAGCAAGGCCGCGCAGCCAGGATCCTCCTGGCAGGCCGCCGCCTGGGCGCCGAGATAGAGGTCGACCTCGGGCCAGTCGCTGAGCGCCCGATCGCCGGTCCAGGGGAGCATCGTGAAGGATCCCTTTGGCGGCTCGTGCAGGAGGTACCTGGCCCCTCCGAGCGCGTAGCCGTCGGGATCGCCCAGGAGACTCTCCACCGCCCAGAGGCGGACCAGCGGCTCGAGGGCGAGGGCCTCGAGGGGGGCGGCGCTGGCCAGGAGCTCGAGCAGCCCGGGACTGGCCCCCCCGCGGCCCAGCAGGGAGTGGAAGGCGTGCTCCGACGCAGTCTCCAGCTCAGCGCCCCGGGCCTCGTACAGGGCGCGGGTCTCGACGAAGTGCCTTTCGGCGAAGCGTAGATCCGGGGCCTCGAGGTGGAGGTGGAGGCCCTGATCGGCGTCGTCCACGCGCAGGGTCACGAAGCCGACCCGGGGCGCGGGCACGTCGAGCCGCCGTGCGAGCTCGGCCAGGAGCGCCTGGCGGATCTTCGAAGCGTCGAGGCCCTGCCCCTCGAGCACGAAGCGCTGGCGGCCCGAGGGCTCGAGGCCGTCCGGCACCAGGAGCTCGTAGCGGCTCTTCTCGCCGAGGGGGGGCGGCGGGGCCGCCTCCCCCACGCCGGCCTCCCCCACGCCGACCGGGGGCATGGGACGAAGCGAGGCCGAGAGCAGCTCGCTCAGGCCGACGCTGGTGATCACCTGGAGGGTGCCGGTCCACCAGCCGCCGGGCGAGACCGCCCCGGGCTCCTCGCGGTGGAAGTCGAAGAGGGCGATGTCCTCGGGGATGGGATCGAGGTGGGCCTCCGGCGCCAGCTCGGGGGGAGCCCAGAGCTCGTTGGGCGTCCCGGGCGTCGGCTTCGTCTCGCGCCAGCTCCCGGCTCCGTCCGGGACGCGGCCGCGGGTGGCGCCCGGTGGGCCCTCGGAGAGCAGCACCTCATCGTGGAGCGCACCCGAGGCCTCGACGAGCCGCAGCGCAACGCCGCAG
>CAZEHU010000542.1:0-3264 GCA_964511605.1 uncultured Myxococcales bacterium | reverse complement strand
CACCCGATCCTCGAGCACCGCCACGCGCGCACGGAGCTCCAATCGCTCCTCCGCCTTGCGCAGCGTCAAGAGCACATCGTCCCGCTTGAAGGGCTTGGAGATGTAGTCGTAGGCGCCCCGGCGGATCGCGTCGACCGCGAGATCGATGGTGCCGAAGGCGCTCATCATGATGACGGTGGAGCTCAGGCCCCGCTCCTTGAGCGCGTCGAGGAACTCGAGGCCGTTCATGCGCGGCATCTTCACATCGCTCAGCACCAGGTCGCGGACCTCCTCGGTGAGCATCTTCAGCCCATCGGCGGCGTCGTAGGCCACCGAGACCTCGTAGCCCGCGCCCCCGAGCATGACGACGAGCATGTCCGCGAAGGGTTTCTCGTCGTCGACGATCAGCACGCTCAGCGACATGGAGGGGCCTCCCGTGCGCCGACCCGGTGCAGGGCAGGGCGGCGTGCTTCGCGCTGGACTGTTACGCCGCCGATCGCTGGTCGTTTCACCCCTGCCACGACCACGGAGGCAGGCTTGGCGGGCAAGAACGCGATCGGGCTCGACATCGGCTCCAGCTCCATCAAGATCATCCAGCTCAAAGAGGATCGGAAGGGCGTCCACCTCCAAGCCTTCGACATGGCCATGCTGCCTCCCGAGGCCGTGGTGGATGGCGCGCTGATGAACTTCACGGCGATCGTCGAGAAGGTCAAGGAGCTCGTGAGCGCCAACCGAATCAAGAACCGCGATGCGTGCGTCGCGGTCTCGGGCCACTCGGTCATCATCAAGAAGATCAGCCTGCCGGAGATGACCCCCGCCGAGCTCGAGGAGTCGATCCAGTGGGAGGCGGAGCAGTACATCCCCTTCGACATCAAGGACGTGAACGTCGACGTCCAGATCATCAACCCCAAGGCGGGGCAGGGACAGATGGACGTCCTGCTGGTGGCGGCGAAGAAGGACGTCATCAACGACTACATCTCCGTGGTCGCCGAGGCGGGCCTGAGGGCCCAGGTGGTCGACGTCGACACCTTCGCTATCCAGAACATGTTCGAGCTCAACTACGGCTTCCCGCCCAACGAGACGGTGGCTCTGGTCAACGTGGGCGCGTCGGTCATCAACATCAACGTGATCGCCGGCGGCATCACCACCTTCACCCGCGACATCTCGATGGGCGGCGGGCTGCTCACCGGCGAGATCCAGAAGCACCTCAACGTCTCCTACGAGGAGGCGGAGCACTACAAGACCGCCGGTGAGGGCAACATCACCAACAGCACCATCGCGCGCGAGGTGCAGATGCTCTCGGAGAAGGTGAGCCAGACCCTGGTCACCGAGATCCAGCGCTCCCTCGACTTCTACGCCGCCACCACGGTGAACGCGGACATCAGCCGCATCTACCTCTCGGGCGGCTCGGCGCAGATCCCCCCCCTCATCCGAGCCCTCGAGCGCAACCTCGAGGTGCCGGTGGAGCTGGTCAACCCCTTCAAGAACATCATCATCGATCCACGACGCTTCGACGTGGACCTCCTTCAGCGCATGGCTCCGGTGGCGGCAGTGGTCGTCGGCCAGGGCCTGAGGCGCCCCAACGACAAGGGCTAGGGCGATGATCCTCCTCATCCGCATCAACCTCTTGCCGGCCACCGCCGGCAAGAAGCGCCGAGCCAGCGTCGGCGGTGGTCAGCGGGCCGTCGCGGTCATCATGCTGGCGCTCATCCTCGAGTTCGCGATGCTCTACCTGTACCTCGGCACCATCGAGGAGGACGCGTCGGCTGCCGAGTCCGCGGCGGCGCAGGCCCAGAAGCGCGTCAAGAAGCTCGAGGACCGAAAGGAGAAGCTCGAGGAGCTGCAGGAGGCGAAGAAGGAGCTCGCCCGCCAGAACGTGATCTTCGAGAAGATGAAGTTCGAGAAGACGGGCCCGCCCGAGATGCTCAAGTTCCTCAGCTACGTGCTCACCCGCAAGGAGGAGAACCCGTATAGCCGCGAGGAGCTCAAGGCCCAGGAGGCCGCCGGCTGGGCGTCCGGCTGGGATACGGAGAACCTCTGGCTGATCGAGATCGTCGAGGAGCTCGGCGACTTCACCATCAAGGGCCGCGCCCGGAGCCATGAGGACGTCGCGGAGTTCTACCGCCGCCTCGAGACCGGGGTGTACTTCCCCATCGTCGATCCCGTGGTGCAGGAGGTGGTCCAGGACGACGACTTCAAGGAGCTCGAGCTCGTGGAGTTCGAGGTCTACACCCTCCTGAACTACAACCCCGACGGCCAGATGAAGATGCGCCGCGAGGAGGTCCCCGAGGAGCTCTTCGCGTTCCTGCCGCAGCCCAAGCCCGATCCCGAGGCAGACAAGAAGAAGGGCAAGAAGGGCAAGAAGGGCAAGAAGGCCATCGGCAAGAAGAAGGGAGGGCACTAGCCCGTGGACAAGTTCGAAGCGCTACCGCTCCCGCAGAAGATCCTCGTCGGCTTCCTGGCTTGTGCGCTCCTCGCCGGGGGCTTCCAGTTCATGTTCATCTCCGACGCCGAGGCGCGCATCGCCGCCGCCCAGGGCAAGCTGAAGTCGGCGGAGAAGAAGGCCGCGGGCCTCAAGAAGTACGAGGACGAGACCCTCTTCAACCAGGTCCGCCAGGAGGAGGCGGAGCTCAAGGAGGCCCTGGCCAACAACAAGGCCATGCTCCCGGACCACGACGAGATCCCGAAGCTGATCAGCTCGATCAAGCGCCAGGCGGATGAGCGCGGGCTCAAGATCTTGATGTTCAAGAAGGAAGACCGGATGGCGGATGACTACGTCGACATCGTGCCGGTCGAGATGGAGGTGGAGGGCTCCTTCCCAGTGGTGGTGAGCTTCTTCGAGGCCCTCGCTCAGCCCGGCATGCGCATGATGACCGTGCACGGCTTCGAGATGAAGGCGCTCGGCATCAAGGAGCTGCTCGAGGCCACCCACAAGATCATCGGCGGTCCGCCGCAGGCCAAGAAGGACGCGAGCAAGAACATCATCGCCGGTGAGGGGGGCGCGGCCTCGCCCGTGGCACAGCTCATCAGGAGGATCGAGGACTACGAGACCGCCGTCAATCGCATGCGCGTCAACGCCTCGTTCACCGTCCATGCGTACAGCTACACGGGCAACCTCCTGTCGCCGGAGGAGGCCGCTGCCAAAGCGAAGCGCAACAAGAAGAAGAAGCGGAAGAGGTAGTCCATGTCTCCTTCCATCCGCCGCCTCACCTCCTCTTGCGTCGCGCTCTCGCTCCTCGCGGGCTCCGGAGCGCTGCTCGCCGCCTGTGGCGGGGACGAGCAGAC